>NZ_QBKA01000002.1:0-250000 GCF_003340475.1 Alteripontixanthobacter maritimus
AATCAGCATGGGCACGGGCACTACGCTCCAACCGGTTAGCTTGCCCAGATTTTCGCTCATTTCGACGAAGTCCGGCACTCCGCCGCGCCCCAGGTCCAGCTTGTCGAGCCCGCGCATGAACGCTGAGACGGCGCGTCCCGGCAGCACTTTCATCTGGCGCGCGAAGAGGTCGTCCCAGATCGCATCGTCCTCGCTGTCGTAGCTCGTCTGCTCGGGCTCCAGCCAGTCTTCGCCCAGATGGTTCGGCTTCTGGAGCGGTGCGGTAAACACGTCTTGGGGCATTTCGGGAAGCTGCGCGTAATTGGCAGCGGCGGATGCTTTGTCGAGTGCGATAGTAGCCATGGCCTTCCCCTATAACCCAAATGCTTCCAAAAGGTGCGCATTTCTAACGGGGATTGGCATGGGAAAGCTGAAAGGCAAGGATTACCGGCACCTGCTGCGTCCGCTGGAAGAGGAATTGGTGGGTATGGCCCGCTGGGCACGCGAAACAGGGCAGCGCATCTGTGTGCTGTTCGAGGGGCGTGATACGGCGGGCAAGGGCGGCGCGATCCGGGCGGTAAGCCAGCGCCTCAATCCGCGTCAATGCCGGTGGTGGCACTGCCGAAGCCTGACGAGCGGGCGCAAACGCAATGGTATTTCCAACGCTATGTCCGGCATTTGCCTGCCGCCGGGGAAATAGTATTGTTCGACCGCAGCTGGTACAATCGTGCCGGCGTCGAAAAGGTGATGGGGTTTGCGTCGAACGAGGAGGTTGCGCGCTTCCTGAACGAGGCACCGTGCTTTGAACGGATGCTGGTGGATGACGGTATTCTGCTGTTCAAATACTGGCTGGCAACCGATCAGGACCGGCAGGAAGAGCGGCTGGCAGAACGTCTGGAAGATCCGCTCAAACGCTGGAAACTGTCACCGATGGACCTCGCCGCACGCGAGAAATACGCCGAATACAGCGACGCGCGCGAGACGATGCTGCGGGCTACGCATACCGACCATGCACCGTGGACGCTGGTAAATTTCAACGACCAGAAGCGCGGGCGGCTGACCCTGATCCGCGATTTGCTCGATCGCTTGCCAAACTACGACATCGCGCCGCCCGATATCGTCTTCCCACCCCTCGGCCATGAGCCGCTGGTGGAGGAATATCGCGTGGTCGCACCGCTGAAAGATTATGTGGTGGAATAGGTGGACCTTCCTACCGCGCCAGCTCGAACACCGCCGCCATGCCCTGACCGCCGCCGATGCACATGGTTTCCAGCCCGAAACGCACGTGGCGGCGCTTCATTTCGTATGCCATATCAGCAAGGATACGCAGGCCGGTCGCGCCGATGGGGTGACCAAGCGAGATGCCCGATCCGTTGACGTTGACGAGATCGCGGCGCGAATCGTCATCGGCCCAGCCCCAACCCTTCATGACTGCGAGCGCCTGCGGCGCGAACGCCTCGTTCAGTTCGACAAGACCGATATCATCCCAGCTGCGTCTTCCGCGCGCGAACAGGCGGTCAACCGCCGGCACCGGGCCGATGCCCATGCGCGAGGGGTCACATCCGGCGGCAGCCCAGCTGTAGAACCATAGGATCGGAGTAAGGCCCAGTTCCTCGACCTTGTCCTCCGCCACCACCAGGCACCCGGCGGCGGCGTCGTTTTGCTGGCTGGCATTACCCGCGGTGACAACTGCGTCAGGATTGTCGCGTCCTTCGATGGCGCGCAGCTTCCCAAGCGTTTCCATGGTCGCATCGGTGCGAAAACCTTCATCGCGGACAAAGGAGATGGGATCGCCTTTGCGCTGCGGCACGTCGACCGGGACCAGCTGTTCGTCAAACTTCCCCGCATCCCATGCTGCGGCAGCGTTCTGATGACTGCGAACCGCAAAAGAGTCGGATGCCTCACGCGTGATGCCGTAATCCTGCGCCAGGTTCTCCGCGGTCTCGATCATGCCACTGATAACGCCGAACCGTTCGATCGGCTGGCTCATCAACCGCCGCGCGTCAAGCGGTCCCACAGCGCCATGTCGCCCATTCGCGCGCCGTGGCGGGCTTTCGTGGTGTAATGTTCCACGTTGGACATCGATTCCACGCCGCCTGCCAGCACGCAATCTGCCGCGCCGGTCTGCACCATCATCGCCGCATTGACGACCGCCTGCAGCCCGCTGCCGCAGCGCCGGTCCAGCTGATAACCGGGCACGGAGATCGGCATGCCCGCCGCCAGCCAGCTCCAGCGCCCGATGGCCGGCGCTTCGCCGCTACCATACCCTTGGCTGAAGATCACATCGTCCACGCGTTCGGGATCGACGCCGCTTCGCTCCACCAGCGCTTTGATGATGATCGCCCCGAGCGCGCCAGCCTCCAGCGGGGCCAAGGTGCCAAGGAACTTGCCGACCGGCGTGCGAAGCGGAGTGCAGATGGCGGCGCGGCGGAGTGCGGTCATGTCGGTTTCCTGTCTGAAAGGCCACGGTTCCTGCGTCGACCAGCGCGCCGATCTGGCCGGAGGATAGCCCCAGCCGTTCGGCGAGCACTTCTTCGCTATGCTGGCCGTTGTAAGGCGCGGCTTCGGGGTTACCACGATCCTGCGCGGGTATGTTGGCGATGGGGGCCGGGGCGGGATAGGCGAACCCGCTGGGATTGGCGGGGGGGGGCCGAACAACGGGTTGTTGGCAACCAGCTCAGGATCGGTCGAGGCTTCGTGCATAGTCCGGTATCTCTCGAACGTCGCACCCGCCTTACCAAGTGCCTGCGCAATGTTGGCATAATCCATCTTGCTCGCCCGATCCTGTACCAGTGCGAACAGCGCCTCGCGGTGGGTGAAGCGATTGTGGTCGCTGCGCGCGAAACTCACGCCTTCGCTGGCTTCAATGGCTGCGACACCATCGGCGATATCGAACGCGGCGATGGTTGCCGCCCACTGTTTGTGCGTTAGCGCGGCGACCATGAAGCGGATGTTGTCACGGCTGCGGAAATCGGTGCCGAACGCGCCCCAGATGGCGTTGCCAAGCCGCTGGCGATCATCGCCGCGATACAGCATTTCCGCCATCGCGCCGGAATTGGCGACCGTCCCCATCATAACATCGCCCAGCGGCACCCGCACCTCGCCGCCCCCGCCGGTCGCATCGCGGTGGCGCAGCGCCGCCATCAGCGCGAAGGCAGAATAGGCACCCGTGATGAAGTCCCATGCGGGCAGCACTTGGTTGACTGGCGGGGCGGTGTCAGCGCCCCATTCCGCCGGGCCGGTCATCAGCGGATATCCGCTCGCGCGGCGTTGACGGTAAAATCCATCGCCTGACGCCCGTCTGGCCAGCCCATGATACGCAAGGTGATCATGTCGGCGCGTTTGGCCGCCAGTTTTTTCATGGTCGAGGAAACTGCCATTCGGGATGTTGGTAATCAGCTGGCCGGTCGCGGCGGACAACTCCACCAGCAATTCGCGCCCCTCACTGCTGCGCAGGTCCAGCGCGACCGATTTCTTGGCCCGGTTGAGGTTTTCCCCAAGCGAGCGAACGGCCCTCCTCGGTCAGCATATACCGGTCGTAATCCAGCCCGCCGCCGATCTGGTCCACCCGGATGACTTCGGCACCCATTTGCGCGAGATAAAGTCCGGCAGTAGGGGAAGCGACGAAGCTGGACGCTTCGATGATCGAGAGGTCGGAGAGAAGGTTATACATTTTTGTTTGGGGCCCTGCGGGCGGAACCCATCCCGGGTTCCTTGCTTCCTCGCATAAGCTCGGGCGGCCCGTCGGGCCTTGCGGTCCGCTGGTCGCGGACCGAACTTGCGCCAAGCTACATAGGTAGTCCGTTTCCAGGTCACGGCAGTCATAGGCCCAAAGGACCGCCCGCAGCGAAGCGAGGATAGCCCAGCCGTACTGACAGACACATCAACCCTCAACTCTCGGCCGCGAACTGCCGCAGCATGTTCTTCCGCGATGACCAGCTGCAGGATCTGCGTGGTTCCTTCGTAAATGCGGTAGATGCGGCTGTCGCGGAAGAAGCGTTCGGCCTCGTATTCGGCCAGATAGCCCGCGCCGCCGTAGATCTGCACGCAGCGGTCTGCCACACGGCCGGCACATTTCGGATGCGAAATCTTGGCGGCAGCCGCCTTGATAATGGCGGGGCCATTATTAGCCTTGGCCGCGGCGTCGCGGATCATGCATTCACTCGCGTAAATTTCCGCCTTGCTGTCGGCCAGCATGGCCTGGATCAATTGGAACTGGCTGATGGAATCGCCGAATGCCTTGCGTTCGGTCGAATATTTTAGCGCGCTGTCGAGGATGCGCTTGGCATAGCGGCGCTGGCGGCGGCAACGGACAGGCGGCCATTATCGAGGCTCTGCATGGCGGTGGCGAAACCGCGGCCTTCCTCCCCACCCAGAAGCGCGCTGCCCGGCAGTTTGACATCATCGAAATACAGGTCGCCGATATGGCTGCCTTCCTGCCCCATCTTCTTGTCGGACTTGCCGCGCGCGATACCGTCGGTGTCCATTTCGACGAGGAAGGCGCTGACATGGGCGTTCTTGGCCTGATTGTCTTCTCCGTGCGCGCCATGATCAGGCCGATCTTCGCAAACGGGGCGTTGGTGATGTAGCGTTTCGCACCCGTTCAGCACGTAACCATTGCCGCTGCGCGTGGCGGTGGTCTGCATCCGCTGCGCTGTCCGATCCGCTGCCCGGTTCGGTCAGGCCGAAACAGGCGATTTCGCCCCGCTGCCAGCCGGGCAGATACTCCGCCTTTTGTTCGTCGGTGCCGTTTTTCTTGATGGCGGAACACACCATGCCGAGGTTGATGGAGGTCAGGCTGCGATATGCCGGAAGCGCATAGCTGAGCACGCGGATCGCCTCGACATATTGCGGCACGTTCATGCCTGCACCACCATACTCCTCCGGCATAGTGAGTCCGAACAGGCCCATGCCGCGCATTTCGTCCTGCAGATCCTCGGGGATCATATTGTCTGCGATGACCTGCGATTCGGCAGGGATAAGCCGTTCGCGCACATAGCGCTGGAGCTGCTCGATGAACTGGTCGAAAGTCTCGGCGTCCATGCCGTTTTCAGATGGGATGGCGGTCATGGGGCAAGCTCCTCCGGCGTGGCTTCTGGGTCAGGATTTGTGGCGTCATGGTTTGTTTCAACGGAACCTTGTTCAGGCGCGTTACCGACGACCGCCGGGTCGAGCCGTCCGGCCTCGACCATCTCGGCCGCCTCGTCCAGCGCGCGCGCTTCGCCCACGGTCACGCCGCCTTCGCCAGGATCGGTATCGGCCGGGCCGCATGCGGCGACGAAGATTGTTGCGGTAAGGGCGGCGCACATGCGCGCGCGGCGAGCAGTCCGAGAACGGTTTCATTCACCGCACTCTATTGCCGTTTGGACAAAAGAAAAGGCGGACGAAGCACCCCATGATGCTGCGTCCGCCCTGTTTCTGCGATGCCGTAACGGCAACGGTGTTATTCTTACCGGTTCACCCGTTCAGCCTGCGAGCCGTTCACCGCACTTTGCATGTCCTGCGCATTGTCGCGTGCTTCTTCGCGGACCCGGTCGGTAGTGTCCCGGGCAGCCGCGGCAGCTGCTGCCTGCGCGCGAGCGGCGACGTCCTGCGCCTGTGTACCGGCGGCTTCTGCGCGGTCGATCTGGCGTTCCGTGACGACTGCTTCATTTGCAGTCGTGGCCGGAGCGACTGAGGTGTTGGAAGCATCCGCGTCCAGATCTTCGACCGGCTCTTCCTCCACAGTTTCGAGCGCCACGTCGGCGGGCATTTCGACCGTATCGGCTTCGGCTTCAACCGAGGCATCATCGGTATCGCCGCACGCAGCCAATACCAGCGCGAGGGAAGAGATGGCGGTAATTTTCAACGCAAACTTCATGGGACTGACCCTTTTTACCAAATGCCGCCTCCATGCTGGCTGGCGGCTTCGCAAACGCTGAATAGCGCAAGCACAACCGGCAATCAAGGGAATGCGTTATGTCACCTGTTCGCGTTACGGAGGAGGGTATGGGATAAGCGGTGGCGCAGACGTTTCATCGCGCCGTCCCATCTGTCAAAGCGCAGAATGGACAACGCGCCCGGCACCACTGCACCCCTGACCACAGGCGAGAACGCCGGTGCCGATGCCGGAGCTAGCGCGAATTTCGCGCCGCTTACTCTGGACGCCGCGCGTGCACGATTGCGCGAATTGTTCGGATTTACCGGTTTTCGCGGTCGGCAGGAGGATGTGCTTGCTCGCGTGCTGGCGCGGCAGTCCACCCTGGCGGTCATGCCCACCGGTGCAGGCAAATCGCTGACCTACCAATTGCCCGCCACCATGATGCACGGGACCTGCATCGTGATCAGCCCACTGATCGCGCTGATGCATGATCAGCTGCGTTCCGCCCGCGCCAATGGCATCCGTGCGGCCACGCTGACCAGCGCGGATGCCGACTGGCGAGAAACGCAGGACGCGTTCCGGAATGGCGAGCTGGACCTGCTGTATGTCGCGCCCGAACGCGCCAGCCAGCAGGGGTTTCGCAATCTGATTTCCGCCGCGCCGCTATGCATGTTCGCCATCGACGAGGCGCATTGTGTGTCCGAATGGGGCCACGATTTCCGCCCCGATTATCGCCAGCTCCGCCCGATGATGAACGCCTTTCCGGATGTGCCCCGGCTGGCGCTGACGGCTACCGCCGATGCCCACACCCGCGGCGACATCATGGCCCAGCTGGGAATTCCCGATGACGGGCTGGTCATCGCAGGTTTCGATCGGCCCAATATCCGCTACGCTATCGATCACCGCGATAGCGTCTCTCGCCAGCTGACTAATTTGATGGCCGCGCATCCCGGCCCAGGCATCGTGTACGCCCCTACCCGCCGCAAGGTTGAGGACATTGCTGAGAAGTTGGCGGCGGCAACCGGCCGCCCGGTTCGCCCGTATCACGCCGGGCTTGATCCCGAAGTCCGGCAGGCCAATCAGGCCGCTTTCGTCGAGTCCGAAGACATGGTGATCGTGGCCACTATTGCGTTCGGAATGGGCATCGACAAACCCGATGTGCGCTTCGTTGCCCATGTCGGCATCCCCAAATCAATCGAGGCCTATTACCAGGAAACGGGCCGTGCGGGCCGTGACGGCGATCCGGCGCAAGCCGCGATGTTCTGGGGCGCAGGCGATTTCGCGCAGGCCCGGCAGCGGCTGGGCGAGCTCGATGAAAGCCGCCAGCAATCCGAACGCACGCGGCTGGATGCGCTCGCCGGACTGGTGGAAACGCCGGGTTGCCGCCGGGCGGTATTGCTGCGCCATTTCGGTGAGGACCCGCCCGAACGCTGTGGCAATTGCGACAATTGCATCGAAGCGCCGGCAGTGGCCGATGTGACGCAGCTGGCGCGCAAATTGCTTTCCGCCGTTTATCGCACGGGACAAAGCTTCGGCTTCGGCCATCTGGCCAAGGTGCTGACCGGCAATGAAGACGAACGCGTGCGCCAGCGCGGGCATGACAAATTGAGCGTGTTCGGCATTGTGGACGGGGATGATGCGGTTCTACTGCAACCGCTGAGCCGGGCATTGCAAGCGCGTGGCTCGCTTGTTTCGACCGAGCATGGCGGGCTGGCGCTGGGCGGTGATGCGCGCGACATCCTGACCGGCGGACAAACGGTCGAAATGGTGATGCCGCCCAAGCGTGCACGGCGATCCGGCGGACGCGGACGGCGCGGCGCGAACGAGGCCAATCCGATCGGCGATCCGTTGTTCGAGGCGTTGCGCGATTTGCGTCGCACGCTCGCAAGCGAGGCGCAAGTCCCGCCTTATCTCGTATTCGGTGACGCGGCGTTGCGCGAAATGGTCAAGGCGCGCCCCACGACGGTGGCGGAGTTTGGGCAAATCAGCGGTGTGGGGGCGAAGAAGCTGGACGCATTCGGCGATGCATTCCTGGCGGTCATCCGGCAATATTGACAAACTGCCGGCTCCTGATAAATATGATATCATAATTATATCAGGAGCAGAAACTATGTCCGACACTCAATCCGCCCCGGTGCCGCGCGCGAAAGGCGCGATGAACGTCAGCGAGGAAAGGCCGTCCAGTACTTTTAACGGCTATATGATGTTGCTGGTGCTACTTGGTGTGGCGGCGATCGGCTTCCTCATTATGTGGGCCGGTTTTCCGGGTGTCGGGGCTGGTAAGGGTACCAAGCTGCTGTTTGCCGGATCGATCGTCGGTACGATCCTTGCGCTGTGTCTCGTTGCCGCGGGCTTCTTCATGATCCAGCCCAATCAGGCCGCCGCAATTACGCTGTTCGGCGAATATCGCGGCAGCGAACGGACCGAGGGTTTGCGCTGGGTATGGCCATGGATGATGCGCCAGAAAGTGTCCGTCCGGGCGCGTAACGTGCATTCGGACCGGGTCAAGATCAACGATCTGCGCGGCAATCCCATCGAAATTGCCTGCAATGTGGTGTGGCGCGTGGTCGATACCGCGCAGGCTAGCTTCGATGTCGACGACTATAAGGAATTCGTGAACATCCAGATCGAGGCAGGTCTGCGCACTGTCGGTTCGCGCCATCCCTATGACGATTTCGAAGGCGAAGCAGTAACACTGCGCGGCGGCGCGGAAACCATCAATCGCGAATTGCTGGAAGAACTGAACGAACGCCTTCGTGTCGCCGGCATCCTGGTGGATGAGGCGGGCCTTACGCACCTTGCCTACGCGCCGGAAATTGCCAGTGCCATGCTGCGCCGCCAGCAAGCAGAAGCCGTGGTGGCCGCGCGCAAGACCGTCGTGATCGGTGCGGTCGGTATGGTGGACGATGCGCTGACCAAGCTGTCCGACGATGGCATTGTGGAAATGGACGACGAACGCCGCGCGGCCATGGTGTCGAACCTGATGGTGGTGCTGTGCAGCGACCGTGACGCACAGCCGGTGGTGAATTCCGGCTCGCTCTACCAGTAGGCGGAAGGTCGCGCGCGTTCATTTATGGCGAAAAAACCCCAGAAGAAGGCCTTTGCCCTGCGGCTCGATCCGGCAGTCCATGCCGCGATCGAGCGGCTGGCCGCGACTGAATTGCGTTCCGCCAACGCGCAAATCGAGATGATGCTGCGCGATGCCCTAAAGACCCGTGGAATAGATGTACCGACAAGCAAGCCCGCCCGGCGGGGGCGTCCGCCCAAACCAGAAACCGATGCAAAGGAATGACCCGATGGATATTACCAAAGCTGCAATCGCAACAATTGCCCTTATGTCGAGCAGCGTTCTGATGGCGCATGACGCCCGGCCTATCACCGCTGCAGGACCGGACGGCGAACTTGCCGGAACGCTTCTTGCTCCAGCCGAAGGCAAGCCGCTGGTGCTGATAATCCCTGGCTCTGGACCGACCGACCGCGATGGCAACAGCCCGCTTGGCATAAGCGCCTCGACCTATCGGATGTTGGCAGAGGATCTGGCGGCGCGCGGTATCGGGTCCCTCAGAATCGACAAGCGCGGAATGTTCGGCAGCGCGGCAGCGGTAAAGGACGCCAACGCGGTTACGATCGACGATTATGTTCAGGATATCGCTGCATGGATTGCCGCCGCCCGCATGGAAACGAGTGCGGAATGCATCTGGCTGGCCGGGCATAGCGAGGGTGGTCTGGTAGCGCTTTCGGCAGCTGGCGAAGTGGACAACCTGTGCGGTCTCATACTGATCGCCGCACCAGGCCGGCCGCTGGGCATGATAATGCGCGAACAGTTTACAGCCAACCCGATGAACGCGCCGATCCTGCCGGATGCCATGGCGGCGATCGATGCGCTGGAAGCCGGCGAGCGGGTGGATGTCAGTGCAATGCATCCGGCGCTGCAGGGGGTGTTCGCACCGCAAGTGCAGGGGTTTCTGATCGACCTGTTTGCGCGCGATCCGGCTGCGCTGATTGCGGATACCGATTTGCCGGTACTGATCGTGCAGGGTGAAGCCGACATTCAAGTTGCGAGTGCCGATGCAAAAGCGCTTTCTACCGCGCAACCCGTTGCGCGATTTGCCAGCCTGCCCGGCGTAAATCATGTGCTGAAAGATGTGGGGAATGCCGACCGGGCGCAGAATATGGCCAGCTATGCCAATCCGGAACTACCCATCGCCCCAACTGTAACCGTTGCCATCGCCGACTTCGTTTTGGACCAACAGGAGTAGATCGATGAGCGGGTTCTTCGAGGAAGGCGACTGGTTCGCACCCAAACGGTTCGGTTACGGAGCGGGTATGCCGATCGCGTGGCAGGGCTGGGTGCTGCTTGGCGGGTTCATCGCGCTGGCGATCGGCGCGGGACTGCTGGCGGAGTACATTCCCGATATCGGTCCTGTCATCGCCTTGGCAGTACTGATTCCTGCCACCATCGTCTTCCTTGTCATAGCTGCGCGGCGAACCAGAGGCGGTTGGCGCTGGCGCTGGGGTTTGCGCAACAAAGACAGCGAGTAAATCTGGCTTAGCGCCCCGTTAACCCTTTTCCCGTAAGCCGGGCAGTATGGAAAGTTTTGTCATGCCCCGACCCGCCAAATTGCCTTCCCGCCTGTCCGCGCAGAAGGCGAGCCGCCCATCGACAACGATGTCGCTCTTGTTGGCGGCCACTGCCATTGCGGCTATTCCGGCTGCCGCCGTTCTGGCCCAGCCAGCCAATTCCGGCTCGCCCTTCACAGTGGTCGAAAGCGGGCGCAGCTTCGGCACTATCCAGCAGGCCGTTGACACCATCGGCAATGGAACCGGGACTATCGCGATCGCGCCGGGCGAACACCGCCAATGCGCGGTACAAAGCGAAGGGTCGATCGCATATTTTGCTGTACAGCCCGGCACCGCCATTTTTGACGGCGTCGCGTGCCAGGGCAAGGCCGCGCTGGTGCTCGGCGGGCGTGAAGCAAGCGTTTCCGGCCTGATCTTCCGCAAGATGGCGGTGCCCGATTTCAACGGGGCAGGCATCCGTCTGGAAGGCGGCAACCTTACCGTGTCACAAAGCTGGTTCATGGATAGCCAGCAGGGCATTCTCGCCAATAACGATCCGGCATCGCGCATCGTTATCGACAAATCGACTTTCAGCGGGCTTGGCACCTGCGAAGGCCCGGGTGGATGCGCGCATTCCATTTATATCGGCAATTACGGCCATTTGCGCGTCACGCGCAGCCGGTTCGAGCGCGGCACGGGTGGGCATTATGTGAAGTCACGCTCGGCACGCGTGGACATTGCCTCCTCCAGTTTCGATGACGCCAATGGCCGCGGTACAAATTACATGATCGACCTGCCCGCAGGGTCTGTCGGCCAAATTACCAACAACTGGTTCGTGCAGGGCCAGAACAAGGACAATTACAGCGCCTTCATCGCAGTGGGTGCGGAAACGATTTCGCACAGCAGCGCCGGACTTCAGATTGCCGGCAACGATGCGCGCTTCGCGCCGACCGTACGCCGCGAATCGACCTTCGTGGCGAACTGGACAGACGATAAACTTGCTATTGGTGACAATACGCTGGCGCCGGGTCTGAAGGTTACCGACCGACGCTAAAGTCAATCCATTCCGGCACTTTGCGCTGCTTCGCCGGTTGTTAGGGTGAAGGAGCGATACGATGGCAGGTGGTTGGGCGCGCGATGGCGCGGTGCAGGATCAGATCGACGATACGGTGAATGACGCGGTCGCCGCGGCAAGGGCCAGGCTGAAAGCGACAGAATCGCGCAAAAGCGCGGAATATTGCGACGATTGCGGAGAAGACATCCCGGACAAGCGCCGCAATGCGCTGCCCGGCGTGAGGACCTGTGTCGCTTGCCAGTCCGCCCGCGACGCGTCAGTGCGCCATTCCGCCATCAATCGGCGCGGCAGCAAGGATTCCCAGCTTCGATGATCACTTACCTGCGCGAAGGTTTCGCATGAGCAAGCCGTTTATCTGGCTGCAACACGCCCTGCCGCAACTCGGTCTCACCCGCTTTGCCGGACGGGTGGCTGCGAGCGAGAAGCCATGGATACGCGACCGCCTGATCGACCGGTTCGTGCGTGCTTACAACGTCGATATGGACGAGGCTGAGCGCGACATCGGCGATTTTGCCAGCTTCAACGACTTTTTTGCGCGTAGCCTGAAACCGGGCGCGCGGCCGCTGGCCGATGCCGCCACCCACGTGCTTTGCCCCGCCGATGGCGAAGTCAGCCAGCTCGGTACCATCCGCGACGGCCGGATCGTGCAGGCCAAGGGGCACGAATATACGGTTGCCGAACTGTTGGGCGGGGATGAAGCCCTGGCGGCCAGGTTTCATCAGGGTGACTTCATCACGATCTATCTCAGCCCCAGCGATTACCACCGGGTACACATGCCAGCTGCAGGAACGCTTCAGAGCACGAGCTATGTGCCGGGCGATCTGTTCAGCGTGAACCAGACTACGGCTGCCAATGTGCCCGGCCTGTTCGCCCGCAACGAACGCCTGTCCTGCGTGTTCGATAGCGAGCTTGGCACAATGGCCAGCGTGATGGTCGGCGCGATGATCGTGGCCGGTATCGAGACCGTCTGGGGCGGGCGTGTCGAACCGCCAGAACGCGGGCGCGGCAAACGCCTGCACCGCGAAACACCCGGTCGTGCGACGCGGCTGGATGCGGGCGCCGAGATGGGCCGGTTCCTGCTCGGCTCGACCGTTGTGCTGTTGTTCGAACAGGAGAAAATCGAATTTCTGCCGCAGTTCAAACCCGGCAGCAAAACCCGCATGGGCGAGGCGCTGGCACGCCGATTATAGGCAGAGGCGGCTCTATTCGAGCAGATGCCCCGACCGGTCGCGTTTGGTTGCCAGATATCGTGTATTGTGCGGGTTGTCTGGCAGTTGGTGCGGCACCCGTTCTACAGTGGTCACACCGGCTTCTATCAACGCGTCGACTTTGCGCGGATTGTTGGTCAGCAGACGGATCGCGGGAACACCCAGCAGTTCCAGCATTCTGGCGGCCGTGCCGAAATCGCGGGATTCGTCGGGCAGACCCAGCCGTTGGTTGGCATCCACCGTATCGAACCCCTCATCCTGCAAACGGTAAGCGCGCAGTTTGTTGACGAGCCCGATGCCGCG
This sequence comes from Alteripontixanthobacter maritimus, assembly GCF_003340475.1. Lineage (NCBI taxonomy): Bacteria > Pseudomonadati > Pseudomonadota > Alphaproteobacteria > Sphingomonadales > Erythrobacteraceae > Alteripontixanthobacter > Alteripontixanthobacter maritimus. The sequence goes on from NZ_QBKA01000002.1 coordinate 12,986, forward strand.
CCCTTCCTGCCGCATATACAACAGAACGCCCCAGCCGCCATTATCCGCCGCCTCCTGCGCCATTTGCGCCAGCGCCGCGTCGAGCTGCGGGCCGCAATCGCATTTCAGGCTGCCGAGCGCGTCCCCCGTCAGGCATTCGGAATGCAGCCGGACCAGCGGCACGCGGTCGCCGCTCTGCTGCCCCATCACCAATGCGACGTGCTCTCGCAGATCGTCGGCGCTGCGGAAGGCGATGATCTGCGCGTCCGCAGATGCCGTGACCGGCAGTTTCGCGCGTGTGACGATGACCAGCCGATCCCGGTCTGCGAGATGGGCAATGTCCGCCGGATCGAAAGGCTGCGCTTCGCCTGCATCACTTGAATCGACCAGAAAAGCCGGGAGAATTCCGGCGATGCGGGCCAGTTCCAGCGCGGCGATGGCGGCTTCTTCGAAGTCCAGCGTCTCCGCGACAAACGGCCCCTTCAACGGCGCAGCAAGATCCAGCGCCGGATCGGCTATCGGCAGGGCGGCGCGCAAATCGAACGCTTCTGCTCCGCGTATCAGGACCGGCGCATTCGGCTCCGCCGCAGCCCGCTGATTGGTGAGTTTGAGCGTTGCTGCACGGGCAGACGAAACCAGCATCCGGCCTGCCTTCGCCTGCGAAGCCACTGCGGTTTCGACCGGTAGCAAGACCGGACCGGCGGCAAGCGCAATAGGCCAGCCGTGGCGCAACGCATCCACCGCCTGCGCCGCCCGTCTCGCAGGAGAGGGGCCCGGGATTGGGGTGCCTGTCCCGCTCAGAGGTCGAACCCGGTAATCAGCGGTATGTGATCGGACGGTTTCTCCCACCCGCGCGCCTCTTCAAGCACGCTGTGCGATACCGCCTGTTTGGCAAGTTCGGGGCTGGCCCACATATGGTCGAGCCGCCGCCCGCGATCGCCCTTGGTGTAATCTTTCGCGCGATAGGACCACCACGAGAAATAGCGTTGGGGATCGGCAATGAATTCGCGGCCCAAATCGATCCAGCCATGCGCATCCTGGAACCGCTTCAGTGTTTCCACTTCCAGCGGCGTATGGCTGACCACTTTCAGCAATTGTTTGTGGCTCCAGACATCGCTTTCCAACGGGGCGATGTTGAAGTCGCCTACGATCAGCGTGGGTTTGTCGAGCGCATCTGCCCATTCGGTCATGCGGCCCAGAAAATCGAGCTTCTGGCCGAATTTGGGGTTCACCGCCCGGTCGGGAACATCACCGCCAGCGGGCACGTAGACATTCTCGATAAACATATCCCGCCCCACCAGCTCAACGCCGACGTGACGAGCCTCGCCATTGGCCTGCCAGTCGAGCTTCGAGGATTCGCGGATCGGCAAACGGCTGACCGTGGCTACCCCGTGATACCCCTTCTGCCCGGACAGGGCGACGTGCGGATAACCGGCTTCGGCGAAGGCTTCGAACGGGAAGAATTTCTCCTCCGTCTTGATCTCCTGCAGGCACAGGACATCGGGCGCGTGCTCTTTCAGATAATGCGCAACAATGGGCATACGCAGCCGCACGGAATTGATGTTCCAAGTGGCGACCGTGATATCGGGCGTGACATTGGGGGTGACATTGCTTTGTGGATTTGTGGGCGCGTTCATGGCGCATGCCTTAGGTCGCGGCGCGCATGGCGGCAAGCCGCCACCCCTTCGCGCCTTTCCGCCCGGATGGCTGGCGATTCGGCCTCCCCGAACGACTAGAAACCCCCGCACCGGGGGCATTGGCGCGAGGGCTTCCATTCAGCGTTCGTCACGCTTTTGTACAAGGGGATGCTATGTGGAAGATCAGGGCAACAGGGGGGAAACCCGCCTTCCATCCACCTTGCCCTTTAAGCAATTACGCCTCTTAGCGTTGCCCGCAAATGAACGAGCACGCGCCCGCCATCGCGGCCGAAGCACGCTTCGCGCCGCGTCGTTTACCTGCCGCGACGAGACGAGCCGCGCGGGTCCTTGAACTTGAACGCATTGTCAGCGACCGACACGCCGTAGCGGTGGTTCTTCAAATCCACCCTGGTCCGGTGGTTCTGCGAATCAAGCGCGACCCAATTGTTCAGCCGCCACCCGCCGGGCGCCTTGGCATCCTTGACGAAGATCATCGTAATCACGCCGAATTCGGGGCGCTTGGGATCGCGTACTTCCACGCTCAGCACATTCGGATTGCCGGTTGCGTTGAGCTTTCCGAACTTCTTCACATCGCGAGTGGGATCGAGCAGCGCGCCCAATGGCGAATTGCTGATCGGCCAACGCTGGACCTGGTCCACTTCATAATCGACGAGATAGAGCGACTTGCCGTTCGAGACGACGAGCATCGGAATGCCCTTTTCGTACTGGAAACGGATCTTGCCGGGGCGTTTTAACGTCATAACGCCGCGAATGGATTTGCCGGCGCGGTCGGTCTGGACGAAGTCCGCCTTCATCGTGGCGATACCGCGCAGTGCGGACACGGCGCTGTCGAGACTGCCGGTACTGGCCTGCGCCGTGGCAGGTGCGGGCATCGTCAGCATAGCTGTTGCGGGAATGGCGAATGCGGCTGCGGCGGCCACACAGAAACCAAGCGGTTTGCGTATTGTCTGGGCGGCGAATAGGTTTTTCATTGCTGTCATGCTCCGGGCGATAGTGCCGGAGCATTGAACCATCACTGAACCCACCCGGTTCCTGCCGTTCATGAATTTTGGGAACCGAGGCCCGAAACTCGACCTTACTTGATCTTGGCTTCCTTGAACTCGACATGCTTGCGCGCAATCGGATCGTATTTGCGGAAAGTCATCTTTTCGGTGATGTTCCGCGGGTTCTTGGTGGTGGTGTAAAAGAAGCCGGTGTCTTCGGTCGAGACGAGCTTGATCTTGACGGTTGCTGACTTCGCCATGGCGGTATCCTGATGAAAGCGGGGCGGCCCTTCGTGCAAGGAACGCCGCAGAAACGAAACAGGCGACGCTCCCGAAAAACGGGATGCCGCCCTTGTGCGGCGCTCCTTTGGTGCAGGGCCGGGTGAAAGTCAAGCGTGGCAGGCAGGCCGGCGGTAGTATAGTGGCACTTTGCAACCGTTATGGTGAGCCAACGAAACCAAGGAGAGAATACCATGTTCAGTCACGTCATGCTGGGGGCCGACGATATTGAGGCTTCCAAGAAATTCTACGACGCCTGCTTCAAGGCGCTGGGCGGCCGCGAAGGCAGCATGGATCCCAAGGGCCGTGTTATCTATATGCATAATGGCGGCATCTTCCTGCTGTCCAAACCCATCGACGGCAAACCCGCGACTTTTGCCAATGGCGGTACGATCGGCTTTGCAGTGGAAAGCGAAGAACAGGGCGAGGCCTGGCACAAGGCCGGACTGGAAGCGGGCGGCACCGCCATCGAAGACCCACCCGGCATCCGGGAAAGCGAGATCGGCAATATGTACCTCGCGTACCTGCGCGACCCCGCTGGCAACAAGATCTGCGTGATGAAACGCATGGGGTGATTGGGTAAAACGTTTGCGGGCCGGGGCGGGTAGGTCTGCCCCGGCCTGCCTTTGCCGAGACACTTAAACCGGTTGCGGTTCGCGAAGCTGATATTTCGGACAATCGGACCGGCAAATCCCGTCATGCGACCATTCCGGCGGGCGATACAGGTAGGCGACCTTGTCCTGCCAACGCGGTGCAGTGTCCATCCGCTCCTGCAACTGCTTGAGCCCGGCAAATTGCGCGGTAAGCGGATTGTAGTCATACACCGGCTTCACCAGCCCGGGGTTCGGTTCCTCGTCGAGATAGGCAGTGCTGCTGAACATACGGTCGAAAAGCAGCGTAACCTGGCTGTAGTTTCTGTCGATATATTGTGGTTGGTTGGCGTGATGGACCTTGTGCATTTTGGGCGTCATGAACACCCGGTCGAGCCATCCGAGACGCGGTACGTAGCTTGCATGGTTCCAGATACCATAAGCATTGGTGAGTACGCTGACCGCGATATAGACCACTGGATCAATTCCAATGAAGGCCGGAACGACGGCGAACAATCGCTTCAGTTGACCGTCGAGGAAAAATCCCCGCGCCGCGGTGGAATGGTTGAATTCGTTGGAAGAGTGATGGATTGCATGAAACGCCCATAACAGGCCGACCCGGTGGTTGAGCCGGTGGTCCCAGTAATATGCCAGTTCATGAGCCAGGAAGGCGATGGGGATCGCAATCCACAACGCAATATCTTCGAATAAGCGTAAATTATCATAGACAAGCACATAAAGCGCGAGCGGTATCAAAATACCAAGCACGAGGTTCAGCGTGCTCGACATGAGGTTAAGCCCGATAGAGGCAAGCGCGTCCTTGTTGTCGTAATCCGGATTGCCGCGAATTGCCCAGATGCGTTCGAGGATTACGCTGCCGAAATACACTCCCGCCAGGATCCACAGCGAAACTGGCCCGCCGACAAATTCGACTACTTCCCGAAGGCTTTCCATGCATGCAATCTATCAGACGGCAATGCAGAAGCAACCCATGGGTCATTGTGCCGCAGGAACGTCACCCACTCCCACTAATTTCGAACACCGCATATTCCGCGCGCCAATTCGCCCCTGCTGGGCTTATTTCGCGTTCGCGGGTGAAGAACCAGCGGCGTTCAATGGTGATGCCGAGGCCTGCCGCCAATTCCTCGAAATCGCGTACGGTTACGTGGTGGATATTCTGCGTTTCGTACCACGTCACCGGCAAATGCCGCGTCACCGGCATCCGGCCGCGCAGCAGCAGCGCGCGGCGCATCCGCCAATAGGCGAAATTGGGGAAGCTGATGAAGGAGCGGCGGCCCACGCGCAGCAGTTCGGCCAGCATCCGGTCGGGCCGGGCGGCGGTTTGCAGCGTCTGGCTCAATACCGCGTAATCGAATGCGCCGTCGGGGTAGAAGGTGAGGTCGCGGTCGGCGTCGCCCTGCACCACGCTCAACCCGCGCGCCACGCAGCGTTCCACGCTCGGTCCGTCGATCTCGATCCCGCGCGCATCCACGCCCTTGGTATCGCGCAGCACCGCCATCAGCGCCCCGTCGCCGCAGCCGACGTCCAGCACCCGCACGCCAGCGGGCACTTCGCGCGCGATCACCTCGAGGTCGGGGCGCAAATCGTAGGACACCGCCTCAGCCACCCAGGAACCCCCGCACAACCCGGTCGAGCGGCGGCACGTCGAGCAAAAAGCTGTCATGGCCGTAGGGAGCGCTCAATTCCACGAAGCTGACCGGCGCGCCCGCCGCATTCAGCGCGTGCACGATGTGGCGCGATTCGGCGGTGGGATACAGCCAGTCGGTGTCGAAGCTAACAAGGCAGAATCGCGCCGAGCTGCCAGCGAACGCAGCAGCAAGCTGGCCGCCCCCTTGCTCGCCCGCAAATTCTTCTGCCAGATCGAAGTAATCCATCGCACGGGTGATGTAGAGGTAGCTGTTGGCATCGAACCGGCGGGTGAAACCGCTCCCTTGGTAACGCAAATAGCTTTCCACCTGGAAATCCGCATCGAAGCCGAAACTCTTTTCGCCCGCGCTACCATCGGGGCGGTCCTGCAACCGCCGCCCGAACTTTTCCGTCAGCCCCTCTTCGGAAAGATAGGTGATATGCGCCGCCATCCGCGCCACGGCCAAACCCGCATCCGGTTGCTTGCTGGACGCGTAGTAATCGCCGCCCGCCCAAGCCGGATCGGCCATGATCGCCTGCCGGCCAACCTCGTGGAAGGCGATGTTCTGTGCCGAATGCCGCGCGGTTGTGGCAATTGCCAGAACCCGTTCGGTTCGCCCCGGAAAGTTTGCTGCCAGGCTCAGCGCCTGCATCCCGCCCATCGATCCGCCGACGACAGCGTGCAGCCGTTCGATACCCAGCCCGTCCAGCAGTCCCACCAGCCCGCGCACCATGTCGCGGATAGTGATGACGGGGAACCGCATGGCGTAAGGCTTCCCATCGGCCGCGGGCGAGGCAGGGCCGGTGGAGCCAAGACAGCTACCGATGACATTTGCGCAGATCACGAAATATCTGGCCGTGTCGATCGGCTTGCCCGGCCCGACCATGCGGTCCCACCACCCCGGTTTGCCCGTTACCGGATGCGTGCTGGCGAGGTATTGGTCGCCCGTAAGCGCATGACAGACCAGGATGGCGTTGCTCTTGTCCGCCGCCAGCTCGCCATAACTCTCATACGCAATTTGCGCAGCATCCAGCGCTTGCCCGCTATCGAGCGGCAACGGTACCGGCAGGGTAAGGGTTGTGGGTTTGCGGACGGACATAAGAGAGAAAGTACGATCCTTCGACAGGGTCGGGATGAGCGGGTTCAAGAACAATGGCTCCCTAACCGCTCGTCCTGAGCTTGTCGAAGGACCGTTTTTCCTTAAGGGACCGGTGGCCATGACTGACACCCACCCAAATCCCAAGCCGTGGATCGCCGATATCCATGCCTATGTGCCGGGCAAGTCCAGCGCGGCGGATGGCCAGCCGCTGGTCAAGCTATCGGCGAACGAGAACCCGTTGGGCTGCTGCGATGCAGCGCGGGCGGCGTTAGACGAGCAGCGCGATCCGGCGGCCTATCCCGATCCCGATGCGCGCGTTTTGCGCGAAGCGATTGCGAACCGGCACAGCCTCGACGCGGCGCGGATCGTGTGCGGAACGGGGTCGGACGAATTGCTCAATCTGGCGGCGCAGGGCTTCGCCGGTGTGGGTGACGAAGTGCTGTTCAGCCGCTACAGTTTCGCCGTGTACGATATCGCGGCGCGGCGCTGCGGGGCCACTCCGGTGGAAGTTGCGGACGCGGATTACGGTGCGGATGTCGATGCCATGCTGGCAGCGGTTTCGCCCGCCACCAAAGTGGTCTTTCTGGCCAATCCGAATAATCCGACCGGCAGCTATCTGGCTCGCCCCGAAGTGGAACGGCTCCACGCGGGTCTGCCGTCCGACGTGCTGTTCGTGCTGGATCAGGCCTATGCCGAATATCTGGCACAGGACGAAGACGATGGCGGGCTGGAACTTGCGGCGGCGCATCGCAACGTGCTGGTCACGCGCACATTTTCGAAAATTCACGGGCTCGCAGGCGAACGGGTGGGCTGGGCAACCGGCGCGCCGGGCCTCATCGATACGCTCAATCGCATTCGTGGGCCGTTCAACGTCACGCAAAGCGGGCAAGCGGCCGCCACAGCGGCAATCGACGACGCGGACTTCGTCGAACGGTCGCGCGCGCATAATGCCGCCGAACGCGCACGCTTCGCCGAACGGATCGGAGCGTTGGGCAATTACGGGCTGCGCGCTTTGCCAAGCGAAGCCAATTTCGTGATGGTCCTGTTCGAAGGCGCGGTCAGCGCGGCGGATGCGCTGGAGGCCATCGCAGGGGCCGGATACGCCGTACGCCATTTGCCCGGGCAGGGCCTGCCGCATGCGCTCAGAATCACCATCGGCACGGCGGAACAGATGGATACCATTGCCGACACGATCGCGGCACTGGTGGGAAGCAAGGCGTGACGATCCGCTCGGTCGCGATCATCGGGCTGGGCTTGCTGGGCGGCTCCATCGGCCTGGCCATCCGGGAGAAGTTATCCGAGGTTACCACGACAGGGTTCGATGCTGACGCCGACGTACGCGGCAGAGCTACTGCCAATGGTCTGGTGGGCGCGGTTTGCGATACGGCAGCCCAAGCCGTCGCAAGCGCCGATCTGGTGATCCTGTGCGTGCCGGTGGGCGCGATGGGAGATGCAGCGCGTGGGCTGGCCGGGTGCCTGAAAGAGGGCGCGATCGTCAGCGATGTCGGCTCCTCCAAGCGCTCCGTCGTGTCAGCGTTGGAAGAAGCGTTGCCCGACGCCATCGTAATACCCGCCCATCCCGTTGCCGGGACGGAACGCAGCGGACCGGACGCGGGTTTCGCCACCCTCTTCGAAGGGCGTTGGTGCATCCTTACTCCGCCGAAAAACGCGGATACCGATGCGGTGAGCGCGCTGACGCTGTTCTGGCAGGAGCTCGGCGCGACGGTGGAACTGATGGACCCCGACCACCACGATCTGGTGCTGGCGGTGACCAGCCATATTCCGCATCTGATCGCCTATACTATTGTGGGCACCGCGTCCGATCTGGAAGACGTGACACGGGGCGAGGTTATCAAATACTCCGCCGGGGGTTTTCGCGACTTCACCCGCATTGCCGCGTCCGACCCGGTGATGTGGCGCGACGTGTTCCTCAACAACCGCGATGCAGTGCTGGAGATGCTGGGGCGCTTTACAGAAGACCTCACCGCGATGCAGCGCGCCATTCGCGACGGCGATGGTGACCGGCTGTTGGAAATATTCAGCCGCACGCGCGCGATCCGGCAGGCAATTCTGGAACAGGGACAGGATGTGGCAAAACCCGATTTTGGGCGGGGATCGAAAGAGGTCTAAGCGTCGTGGGACGTCAGCGTGGTTGGACTTTGCGCGGGTGGGCGCAACCCTTGTTCGCCCAGCGCATTGATCCCTTCCTGCACCAGCCGCTCAACCTCGTCGCGCGGAAGCCCCGGTTCGATCACCTCGCCGAAGCGATAGGTGATCGTGCCGCTGCGTTTGAGCCCCGGCTGGTAAAGCGGCCCGCTATCGACCGAGACCGGCACGACGGGCAGGCTGAGCAGTTTGTAAATGCCAAGGAAACCCGGCTGCAATGGTGCACGGCGGTCATGCGGACTGCGAGTCCCCTCGGGGAAAATCACCAGCGGGCGGCCCGCCTGGCTACGGTTTCGCGCTTCTGCAATCATCCGGCGTAGAGCCTTTGCCCCGTCAGCCCGCGAAACCTCCACTAGCCCGTAGGCCCTCGCAACACGGCCCCAGCCGGGAATGGCGAACAGTTCGGATTTCGCAAACGGGGCGGGAAGGCGGAACAGATGCGGCGCGTCGATGGCTTCGAAGAAGCTTTCATGCTTCATTGCATAGATACAGGGCCGGTCCAGCATTTCGCCTTCCACCCGGACCTTGATCCCAAGCAACCAACGCACGCACCAGCGGTGCCACGCGGTCCAGACATGGGTCGCCGCGCGTACCGCCGGCTGGCCGACCGGCAGGCTGAGGAAACCACTTAACACGATGGGTAAGCTCCCGAGGTAGAACACCGGGTAGAACAACAGATTGCGCAGGAGTGTAATCATCGCCGGCGCGCCACCGTCACAGCCCGATCCAGCGCGCAAGTGTGCTGGCCAGGAGCTTGTGATATTCGAGGAACAGTGTGCCAAGGCTGGGGCTGGATGGCACCGCATCGCGCTGCACCGTGATATCGTTGCCCAGCGTACGCTGCAATTCCCCGGCCGCGCGGCGCATATGCCAGTCGGTCGTCACCAGCCGGAGCGTAGTATATTCGTGTTTTGCGAGCCAGCGTGCGGTTTCATCGGCGTTGGAGCGGGTGTCGACGGCGGCAAAACCCAGCGTGACGCAGCATTCCATCGCGGCGTCGGGGACGTCGAACTGCGCTGCAAATTCATTTGCTTTCACTTCGCGGTCCACGCCTGTGACCAGCATCGCTTCGGCTTGCCCGTCCGCCAGCACTTCCAGTCCGCGCGCGATCCGTCCCTCCCCGCCAGTGGGCACGATCACCGCGTCTGTGCGGCCATCGGGCATCGGTTGCGGCAAGAGAAAGGCGAACCACAGGAAGCCTAACGCCCAAGCGAGCAGGATGAGAGCAAAAAGCCGCCGGATCATAGCATTCCCCGCAGCGCGGTAAGTACAGTCACGCGCGCGGTCAGCATCGCTATGCCGACGGCCACCAGCGGCACCAGCGCGATCGCGAGCCAGTCTAGCCAGCCGAGCCCTGCCCCCTGCGTCATGCCCGATCCTAGCGCGCTGAACTGCGCCCCCAGCACCAGCACCACGCCCAGCCCGATAGCCAGCCCGACCGCTCCGCCCAATACTGCATCGAAGCCGATCGAGCGTTGGAAAATGCGTGCGATCTGGCTGTCCGTGCCGCCCAGCAGATGCACGACCTCGATCGTACCGCGATTGCTGCCCAGCGCGCTGCGCGCGGCGAGATACACCGCCGCAGCACTGATCAGCGCCAGCAAGACAACGAGCGCCAGCGCCAACCATTGCAGCGCAGCGATGGCGCCGAAAACAGGTGCAAGCCAGCTCGACTGCGCATCGACCCGTGCGGCTGGCGCTACCGGGCCGAGGGCAGACACGACCCGCGCAAGCGAAGCATCGTCAGCGGTATTGCGCAGGCGAATATCTATTAGCGCGGGTACGGGCACGGTGGCTCCATCGGCTCCCCCCTCGATCCCAGCGCCCAGCCATGGTTCGAGCAAGTCCTGCATTTCCTGTTCCGGCACGCGGCGGATGGACGTGACATCCGGCAGCAGCGCCAGGGCTGCTTCGGCAGCGGCGGATTGCCGGTCGCGTTCCGCAGGGTTGGCTTCGACGATCTGTACAGTTGCACCGTTGGCCAGTTCGGTGCGCGCTTCGCTCACAAGGTTGCTAAGCGTGAGGCCGCCTGCCGCAGCGATTACGGTCAGCGCCACCATGATGGCGATTACCCATGGCATCGGCCCTGCTAGCCGTGCCTGCGGAACCAGATCGGCGGCGCGTTTCCCGCCAAACGTGGCGAAGCCGCGTGCGACGGCACGTTTAATGGCCGGCGGCTTGCTCACGTGTCCTCCATCCCGCTGCGGCGCGGAGGATAGCGCAGCGCGCCCGTCGGGTCGGACAGGCGCCCGCGATCGAGCCGCATTATGAGCGAATCGGGTACTTTTTTCAGCAAATGCACATCGTGAGTCGCCACGACGACCGTAGTGCCAAGCCGGTTCAGCGCCTCGAACAGGCGCAGCAGTTTGAGCGCCATGTCCGGATCGACATTGCCGGTGGGTTCGTCGGCAACCAGCATATCGGGACGTCCGATCACCGCGCGGGCAATGGCGACGCGTTGCTGTTCGCCGCCCGACAGCGTTTCGGGGCGGGCATGGCTGCGATGATCCAGTCCAACCCATTCGAGCATATCGGAAACGGGCTTTGCCAATTCGGCTTCCCGAACACCGGAAACGCGCAAGGGCAATGCGACATTGTCATAGGCGGACAGATGCGGGACCAGCCGGAAATCCTGGAACACCACGCCCAGCCGACGCCGGAATGCGGGCAGGCGCGCGCGCGGTAGAGTGACAAGATCGGTGCCGAACATCCGGATCACGCCGCGCGACGGACGCTGCGCCAGGTAAAGCAGTTTGAGCAGCGAAGTCTTGCCCGCGCCGCTTGCTCCGGTGAGGAAATAGAAGCTGCCGGGATGGAGATTGAACGAAACATCGCTCAACACCTCGCGGTCGGTGCCGTAGCGTAGGCCGACATTGTCGAAGCTGACCACGCCCGTCCGGTTTCGCATGTCGGTCTTCCCACCGACCGCCATATCCGTATCAAAGCTGTCCTCAACATTCATCGGCGCGATCTGCCGGCCGGTTTCGGGAAAGGAACAGTGGACATCGTTTACCGCCTATAGCGGCGGTTCGGTGTGGAAAAAAGCCACAGAGTCCCATGAAAAGCCGTTCAGGCGTGGATTAGCCGCCGGCGAAGGCCTTGTTGCGATTCGGCGCAGTGCGTAAGACCCGTTCACCATGATAATCGCCTGTCCCGCCTGCACCACGCGTTATGTCGTTCCCGATGACGCGGTCGGCGTGGAAGGGCGTACGGTCCGCTGCGCCAAATGCAAACATAGCTGGTTCCAGGATGGGCCGGAACTGGAGCTGCGGAATGAAGTAGGAGAGCACGCTGCGCGATCCGATCCGGCCACGCCGCCAGCCGATCAGGTCACGCCGCCAGTACCGGTCGACGAGGCGCCTGCTTCCGTATCATCCGTTCCTGCCGCCCCCGTCCGTTCCCAGCCTGCGCAGGCGGAACCTGCCGTGGCGGCCGAACCCGAGCGCAACCCCGAACCGCCGCCAGCGCCCGTTTCGCAACCCTCGGTCGTGGAACGCGCATCGCCTGCCGTTTCGACCGAGCGCGACGATATCGATTACGGGTCGCAATTCGATCATGCCCCGCCATTTCGCGGACGGCGCAATCCGCTTAAAATCTGGACTGCCGCAGCCGCCATGTTCGCGGCGCTGGCGTTAGGGGTAGTGGCGGCAGTGTCTTACTGGGGCCTGCCCGAATGGGTGCCGGTCAGCCGCCCGACCTTCGCCATGGAAGAGCCGGACCTGGTGCTGGAATTCCCGCCCGGCCAGCAGGACCGGCGCACGCTGCCCAATGGAACCGAATTCTTCGGGGCCAGCGGGACCGTCACCAATGTCGGGCGCACTACGCAAAACGTGCCGGCCATCCTGATCGTACTGCGCGATGCTCGCGACCGGATCGTCTATAGCTGGAAAGTGGTACCGACGAAGTCTCGCCTGGCACCGGGCGAAAGTTTGACCGTAAATGAGGCGGTGACAGACGTGCCGAAATCCGCGAAATTCGCCGAGATCGGCTGGAGCCCTAGCTGAATTCCACCCAGATCGTGTCGGCCCCATCGTGCGACACCGTACGGTGCGGGGCGTGTGTCGTCACGGACCGAAAGCCGGAGCCGACACGCTCGCCGCGCACGATTGATACCCGAGCGCTGACTTTGCGCACTACCTTAGTGGCGGATGTCGAACGCGGCTGCGCCGTATCTGGCCGAGGGGCCGTAGGTGCAGCCGTGGCGGCGATTAGCAAAACGAAAGCAGAAACCATGTATTATGGTTGATAGGCTGGTAACCAATGGCGCAACTGTGATGCCATCCTCGTCCCCCAGCGGGACAGCCGGTTGGAGGAGATAAACACCAGACCGAAGGTAAGAGCAGACACCGTACCAACCGGACGCACCCGTATCTTCGCTGCGAACTGCACGATGATCGCTTGCCGCGCCGGCAACCCTTTGCTAGTGGCGCGCGCCTACCGGATGGGGCCGCACACAAGCGGACCCGAAGCAGTACGATGTGCGGTCGTGGCGGAACTGGTAGACGCGCAACGTTGAGGTCGTTGTGGCCGAAAGGCCGTGGAAGTTCGAGTCTTCTCGACCGCACCAAGCAGTCTTCAAGTGAACCAAATACCTACCGTCTCTCCGAGATCTCGCCGAAGACGGCGCAAGTCGGCGGGCTTTGTTGACTGCGATTGAATCCCTGCAGCCTAAGACTGACGCAGGAGAGGTCTCCAGAACCGCGAAACCCGCAATATTCTCTGTAGCGGATTTCTAGGCTTCACCATGCTTGCTGGCTGGATGTAGTCAATTAGGTAGCGAATCCGAGAAGCTGCTCTTGCGCGCCCCAGTCGGTGGGCAGATCACACTTGAGGAGTTGCGTACGCTTGAAACCCGTAGGCTGATCGCCAGTGAGGATGGCTTCGACGATCCTCGGACTTAGCCATGAAAAGCGAAGGTACTTGGCAAGCTGGGTGCGGCATCGCGCTTCTCGTTTGCCAATTTGATTCAGGCTTAGCTCGGGTGATCCCAGTACCAACTCTTGGACTCCCTTCGCATCGACAAGCAGTTGGATCAGTTGAGGATCTAGCTCTGCCTGCTCGGCTGCCGGATCAATCCGCAGCCTGGTTTCACGAAACGGTTTGCAAGATGGGGCGGGGATGCTCCAGCGCCACGAATTGGCTGCCTCGATACCAAGAGCACTTGGATCGAAAGAGATGTCCAGATGGTCGTCAGCAAACTGGATCGATATGATCAGTTTGGCGATGGTAGGCTGGCGCAGTTCACTGATAACTAACCGTGCAGCCAGTTCACGCCCCGCCTCGAACATACCCAATAGCTGATTGGCCTCAGTCAATTTGGATAGCCTGCGCAGTACATGCTCGTCTTCCAGCAGCGCTGTGAGCTGTACAATGAGATGACGCTCAAGCTGGCCCTGCCTGATACGGGTTGCTGGAAAATCATCGGGCCGTGCCAAATCCTTGCGGGTCTCGTAGTAGGCATACCGCCTGCTGCCTTTCGTGGCATAAGTTGGGACCATTGGTCGGTCCTGTGGATCGGTGAGTAGACCACGTAGAAATGCAGTTTGCGTATCGTTCTTCGGACGTTTGCGCGGCGGCGCCTTTTCGTTCAGTTTAGATTGCACCGTGTTCCAAAGCTTCTCATCGACAATCGGTTGGTGCTCGCCTTCATAGGCGGTACCCTTGTGGACGATCTTGCCCCGATAGATCGGATTTTTGAGCAGGTGGAACAGGCTGCCGCGCTTGAATGGGATACCGCCTCTGTGTGGACCACTGGTACGGCGCTGGATCTTGGTTCGAATGCCTTCGGCATTAAGCTGCGCGATCAGTTCATTGGCGGAGCGCGATGCGATGTACCGACGCATGATTATGCTTACGCGCTCGGCTTCCTCTGGCACCGGTACCAGCTTCCTTTCGATCACCTTGTAGCCAAGTGGGACTGGCCCGCCCATCCACAGGCCTTTCTTCTTTGATGCTGCAATTTTATCCCTGATCCGCTCTCCGGTCACTTCCCGCTCGAACTGGGCAAATGACAAAAGCACATTCAGCGTCAGCCGCCCCATGCTGGTGGTAGTGTTGAACGCTTGGGTCACCGATACGAAGCTGGCTTCCTTAGCGTCCAGCCGTTCCACGATTTTCGCAAAGTCAGCGAGGCTGCGAGTGAGCCTGTCGACCTTATAGACCACGATAACGTCGACGAGACCTGCTTCGACGTCTTCGATCAATGCAAGCAGCCCTGGACGCTGCATGCTGCCACCTGAGAAGCCTCCGTCATCATAGGCTCGTTCGACCAGCGCCCATCCTTCATGGCGCTGGCTCAAGATGTACGCCTCGCAGGCCTCGTGCTGGGCGTGCAAGCTGTTGAACTCCTGCTCAAGCCCATCCTCGGTGGACTTGCGGGTGTAAACGGCGCAGCGAAGGGGTTTCATCGGCGCTGCTCCGTCAGACCGAAGAAGCGCGGACCGTTCCAGTGCGTGCCGGTGATGGCCTTGGCAATCGCGCTTAGGGAGCGCCATTCTTTACCATCATACTCGAAGCCCTTGTTTAAGACAGTGACTGTATGGCCAGTACCGTGCCAGTCACGCACCAGCTGAGTTCCCGATGTGAGTTTGCGCGGCGGCGACAACGGTGTCTGTGCTGAATTGGCCTTCGCGTGCTGCCTCAGCAGAGATCGGGCTTCTCTGCTTAGTCCGCCCAGCCGTTGCTCTTGCAGCTTGTAGCTTACTCCCAGCAGCAGTAATTTTGGTGATATGTTCGGACTTGGCGCCCCGAACCGACGCGCCCAGTCTTCCCTTAACTTCGCTGGTGAGAGGTCCTCGTCCCTTGGCAGCGCGACCTTCTTACCAGCCATCAGGATGTTCCCTCATCGACATTGCGCGAGGTCAGTTTGTAGATCGACGCGCCTTGGCCGTCCTTATACCGGACTAACTCGCAGCCCTTCTTTCGCAAACCGGTCAGAAAGGCCCGCGAGCTATGCGTCTGCCAGCCGGTCGACTTACCGATCGCATCTAGGCTCGCACCGTCCTCACGCGCAAGTAGGCCTTCTACGATCGATGCTTTAGTCTTGCGTTTTGCGTTTGCTTTGCTCGAGTTCAGCTTCTTCTCTTTGGTCTTTGTCATGGGTGGTTCTCCTGTGCGGGCGCAGCACCATGCCGTTCCCACCACCCATGGTCCGGCATCGCTCAGTGCGCCCGGAGCAGCGGCTCCTTTGAGCCGCGATTCAGTAGCGACACCAATGCTTCGTTATTGGGAGAAGTCGAATGGAATGTGCCGAGCTGTGCGAATGGCTGAAATGCGCCCCAATTTGAGACGTTCATCATTCGACGCGATCAACCATTAGCTGACGTTCTGGGGCGGCCAAGTCAACATTGACCCGTAGGGCCAGTTCAACAGAAATTGAAAAAGCAACCAGTAGTCAAGCAGAGCCTACTCATTGAAACCAGGCAATTCTAGTTGTTGGCCAAAGCCCAAAAACTGGGCCGGCATTTCATCCCCTAGCAAAAAGTCGGTGAGCTCATTTGGTCCGCTAAATGTACCAATAACGTCATTCTGATAGATTGCCTGCTCCGTTGCGACGATACGACCGAACGACTCATTATTCAGCTCGCGTTCGATGAATTCGCACAACTCAGGGCCAGGTCTGAAGTTCCAGAGTAGGATGCGCCGGGCAGCACGCAAAAGGTTGCCGTCAATTGAGGGGTTGGGTAGCAAGTTGATGTCGATGATACGCTCGGCCAACCGTTCGAGATAATCGGGTTTTGCGTGGACCCTGCGCTTTTGCAGCTCGTAACAAATCGCGTCGCAGTCAAAGAAGGTGGTATTCACTAGATCTGCCAGAGTGTTTACTTGCGCCAGCCCTACTGCCGCAGCCCAAGTGTTGGGCAGCGACCAGAAATCTATCTTCCAGAGCGGATGGATCGAGGAGAAACCCCCGAAGCGGTTTGGCGTCGCGTCAAGCTTTGCAGCCAGCGCGGCAACGCTTGCTGGTTCAGCGTCAATTACTAGATCGATATCAGACTGGAAGCCGACCTTTCCCTTTCGTGCAATATCTCGCACCAAGCCGCCGATTATGGCCACCGGACCAAGCGGCTCGAATTGGGTCGCAAAGACTTCGCGCAGGCGACGGATCGGAAGCCCGTCCTCCCGCCAAAGATAGTCGTCGACTCGTCGCTTGACCTTTGGCAGTGTTTCCGCCGTTGTCACCTCAATGCATGCCTTTCAGCTCTTGCCAGAGCTTGATCGTGAACGTGTCGGTCATACCCGAGAGCATATCAGTCAAAAGGCGCAGTTCGCGATAGCGGATTGATGCAGCAATACCGCTGGCGTTCGCTGCGCGCGAAGCGTCCTCAAGATAGTTCTGGCTGATAAGTGCGAAGACATACTTGTTTTTCGCACCGGACCTGCGGGCCAGGATGTCGTCGAAGTCTTCTGCCGGGCGGTCGTGGATTGCATCCCAGAACGCAGTCATCAGACCGTCGATCGCCTCCGCCCCGCTCGCCTCCATTCGTAGAACTCCTGGATTACCAAAAGCATGTTGCCGGGCGAGCGACTTGAGTTTCTCACACAAGTCGCTGTCGTCCATCAGAGGTGTTTGGTGCGAGAAAGCCTTAATCGCTTCCCCGGCGGTGACGAAGGTGCCACTGGCATGGTCAATAAGTGCTTCAATCAAAAAGGCGCGTAGGTATCCGATCTTGATATCACGGGCGAGTTCTGGACGCCTGCCTGCACTTTCGACTTCTTCAAACTTTGCCTGCACCTTCGTTACCGCCGCATGCTCACATGTATTCTTATCGGCACGGAGGCTCGCAAGCACGTCATCCGGTGATATGACGCCCTTCTTCATCGCGTCATCGACGTCGAGGACGGAATAGGCGATGTCATCGCAGGCTTCCATTATCCAGGTAAGCGGATGGCGTTGTCGCTCAGCAAGTCCTGTCTCCATCCGCAGACGTTCGACGAGCGTGCGTTCTGCTTCAAAGTACCCATATTTCTTGGCGATCGGGTTCTTTTTGTCGCGATTTGCAGCGCCGACCGGATACTTGATTGCCGCGCTCAACGTTGCCGAGGTAAGGTCGAGCCCTAGATGCGCGATGTTCGTCTGTAGCTTAGTTATAAGCCTAAGTGTTTGCGGGTTGCCATCGAACTTTAAGAACTCGGCGTGTAGATCATCGGGAATAGCGGTCGGCAATCCGCGCCCACCCTCGGCATGGTTCGTGAAAATCCACTCCTTTCGCTGATCAAACCATCGACCGATGGCGGCCTCACCCTGATGTCCGAATGGCGGGTTCCCAAGGTCGTGCGCCAGGCCTATCGCGGTAAGCATCGGCTGGATCACGTGATATAGGTCTGCTTCCAAGAAAAGCGTTGCATTAGCATTGTGGATGCGGGAGCCAATTGAGCGCGCCAAGTTGGCAACTTCGTGTGAATGTGTGAGCCGGGTGCGCACGCCGTCATTGTCATCCATCGGCCAAACTTGGGTCTTGTCCGACAGCCGACGTACGGGTGTCGAGAACAACAACCGGTCATAATCCTGTTGAAAACGCGACCTCACCGCTTCAGGCGACAGCTTTGTCGGTTCCTCGTTCAGCTCACCTACTCTTCTATCAGACCAGATCGTTGCCATTCAGTTTTACCACCCTCAATATTGCCCGGTCCAAATAGGCCGCAAGGCTTGCATTTCCAAGATCGCGCCGACTTTCCGATCTGACCTTACACCGACCTGAACATAAGTAGAACAGTTTTTGGAGATCACCTATGCCAGGTCCGCATTTTCTCGACCGGGAATCAGACACAAGCAGCCCTAGAGCTGCCCCAATGACTGGCGTAACGTTAGTGTTCAGCCTCACCTGACTCCATCGACGGTCATCTCGCCCTGGCAACCCAAGCTCTATACCTAACCATATCGATCACAAAATGTCAGGATAATACGTAAAAGAATTGACAATGTCAGATTTTTGACATGATAAACTGCCATAGGAGCAAGTCATGACCGATGGCCCATTCAAAAACTTAAAGCTCGACAGCCGCTCAAGGCGGTTTGCGGAAGCTGTGCAGAATGAGGCTGAAGATCATGACACTCGTTGCGCTCTTGGCAGCCATGCCATCGTCAACGGCATTCTGTCAGGAAACGACGGGCTGATCCGCGACTTGCAAAGCTATGGCGAGGACGGGCAGCTCGATCTTGATCCGAAGGGATCAATCAAGGGCATCTTCGAAAAGTACGACAAGTCGGAATTTTCGGATGACCTCCAACGTGAAGTCGCCATGAGGCTGCACGATGGCGACAACTCTCGCGATGCAATCGACAAGGCCTTGGACTCGTGTGTCGAAACCAATATCGGCAAGACGCTCACCCGTATTAAGGAAGCTGGGCTAGAGGCGCACCGGGAAGGCCCGATGCACAAAGACCAGCTCGACCGTCTCAATGAAGGATTGGGCGAAGTCTCGAAGAGCCTCGACTGTGCGCGCATCCAGGATGCCGTGAAGAGCTGCGACAAGAACGCGTTCAAGCAGGACGCCAAAAAAAGAACCGGTCTCGATGACCCAATACTGTCATTGTGATGATTGAATTTTCTAAGATTTCTGAGCGCGACCTAACCATACTTGAGGCGGGACTAGCGGCTCCGCGTCGAGGCGCGAAGGGGCGCGTTTATGCGACCATCGGCTCAGAGATTAAGTGCGATAAGGACATCTTTGACAGCTACTGCCATGAGGGCTGGAGCAACATCCACCACGACCTGCTGATTGTCTGCGCGGCAGTCGAATTTGCAGATCGTCGCTGGGGACGCGGCAATGCACATTGGGCACGGCACTTTCATGTGACTGTGCCCGTGATTGAGCTTGCGACCTGGCAAGATGCGACAGTTCAAAAAAGTCTTTGCGATACCCTGCGCCATCTGACTGGTGACCAGTGGCGTTTCAGCTTCGTGCGCCATGAGGGCGCAGCCACAAGCAAGCCGCGACAAGGCCCGCTATTTCCAAACCAGCAAAAGGCGTTCGCCATTGCGTACAGCGAAGGCTTGGACTCGCTAAGTGTCTCGGGTCTCTACAACGAGGATGACACTGCCGTGAGCGTGCGTGTGTCGAAATTCAAGCAACGCCTGCGCAAAGATGAACGGCCGTTCGATCGCCTGCCCTTTGATGTGAAGGTGAAGCCGAATCCAGAGACCAGCGCCCGTTCGCGCGGTTTCAAATTTGCGGCGGTGACTGCAATCGCCTCGCAGCTGTCAAATGTCAGCCGGATCATTGTGCCTGAAAGTGGTCAGGGCGCATTGGGGCCAGTGTTGCTCCCCCTGCTGAACATCTATCCAGACTACAGGAACCACCCGACTTTCTTCAGAAAGATGGAGCGTTTCGTAAGGGCGTTGCTTGGCATCGACCTGACCTATGAACAACCGCGCCTCTGGCATACCAAAGGCCAGACCATCGCGGCATTTCTGGCGAAGCCTAGCATAAAGCCCCAACAAGTCATTGATACCCGTTCGTGCTGGCAGCAACGGGCCAATGTGCGCGTGGGAGGGAAAGTACGCCAATGCGGCATTTGTGCGGCGTGCCTCTTGCGCAGGATGAGCTTGCACGCCGCCGGCGTTGAAGAGCCGACCGAGAAGTATGCCATTGCCGATTTGCGGGCCGCACGATTTAGTGATGCCCTGCCGAAGCAAAACAGCTTCAGGGCCACCAACACCCTTTACGATTACGGCTACATGGGCGCGCGGCACCTGCAACAACTGGCCGATTTGGCCTGTGTGCCAGATACCGCCCTGAAGCCTCACGCATTCCAAATCGCTGAAGCCGTCGGATCGTCAGTAGATGACGTGACTAGGCAGCTTCGGGACATGCTCGTGCAACATTCGAAAGAATGGGCCGCATTCGAGCAGGGCCACGGCGAAAAGAGTTTTCTGCAACTATGGACGAGGGGAGGTTGCCATGGCTGATCTAAACGAGCTGACCGCACAGGAGATTGGTCGCCGCCTTCGCCTTGCCCGCGAAAGCGCAAAAATCCGTCAGGACGAAGCCGCCAAGGTAATTGGCATGTCTCGCCCCACCCTCGTTTCGATTGAAAAGGGGGATAGGCGGGTTCGCATTCAAGAGCTTCAGGCGCTTGCGAACCATTATGGGGTATCAGTGAATGCCCTGCTGCGCCGCGAGGCAGTCCATACTGACCTTGTGCCACGCTTCCGCCGACTTCGTGAAACCGAGGATGAGCATACCAGTGAGGCAGTGCAACTGCTGAATGATCTCGTTCGAGCTGAAGTTGAGCTAGAGAACATTCTTGGCATTGAGCGGCCTAAGAATTACCCGCCCGAAAGGGGCATCAACACTGGCGATGTCGTCGAATTGGCAGAACAGCACGCGCAGGAGCTGCGCGACTGGCTCGGATTGGGCTCTGGCCCAATCGCCGATATCTTCACCCTTATGGAGTTGGATCTCGGCATCCGACTCCACCAGCGACGCCTGTCGAAGGGATCGAAGGTGGACGCGCTCTTCACCTACGACCAGACTTTGGGAGCGTGCATTCTATTGAATGCAAATTTCCCTCTGGAGCGACGTATTCAATCCGCAGCTCACGAGCTGGGGCATTTCGTTGGCACACGTCAGGCTCCAGAGGTGCTGGAGGAAAATGAAAAGTTTCAGTCACGCGAAGAGCGATATGCTCACGCGTTTGGGCGCGCCTTTCTCTCACCGCGCAAGAGCTTTGAAGCGGCGTGGCGTCAGCTCACAGCTGGCTCTGAGATTACCCGCAGGCCAATCATCGTACAGGCGCACCACTTCCGCATTTCACGCGAAGCCTGTGTGAGGAGGCTGGAAGAGCTCGGACTTGTTAAGCGGGGTGCATGGGACAAGCTGAAGGCCCATGGTGGCATTACTTTTGCACAGGTGCGTGAAGTGTTGGGCGATGCCGCGAGTAAGTCCGACCCCGCGAAAGGTGATGCAGACCGGCCCGTTTCTCATCGCATGAGCTTCATGGTTTACACCGCCTGGAAACGCGATCTGATGTCAGAAGGACAATTGGCCGAGCTTCTTAAAATCAAGCGACTTGAGTTGCGCGCTCTGCTCGATCAAATGGAACTTGAGGAGAGCGAAACGGATGACCTGTTTAAGCTCCCTCTCTGATAAGCTAACTCCAATAGTCCCCGATACGAGCGTGCTGATCAACCTGAACGCTTGTACGTTTGGTGAACAGGTGCTTCGGGCCATCCCAAACGACATTATTCTGACTGAAACGGTGGTCGAAGAGCTCAACCATGAAACCAGTTACGCCAACGGCGAGAACGGGTTCATCCAGCGCCTGATATCGGAGAATGTCGTCAAGGTCGTGGAGATGGATGATGCTGCGGTTCGTCTTTTCGAGATGATGATCAGCTCACCGGGTTCGCTAGACGACGGCGAAGCGGCCACGATTGGAGTGGCTGTGTCGCAGGGATTTCTGCCTATTATCGATGAGCGGAAGGGTCGGGCCCGAGCCCAAAGCCTGATGAACGGCCAAGCCCCCGCTTGGTCGCTGGACCTGCTGGTGCATCCAGCGGCTCAGTCCGAGCTTGTCGGTGACGGGTACATCGAGGCCGTTTATCTTGCCCTTCGAAAAGGTCGGATGAGGATCGATGAAGAGCGCTGCGACGCTGTTGTGCAGCTTATAGGAATTGAGCGCGCCATTACCTGCAGCAGTCTCCCGGGGTTCAAAGAACGTAGGGAATTTTGGTTGTCCGCATAGTCAGTATTCTTGTGTGCTCACCCGTCATTGATCATGTCAGTGGGAGGGCAGATTTCTCGCGTGCATCTTTCCAAAGCGGACCGACCGCTAACGGCCCAAAAATTGACGGTATGCGAAGCGCTTCAATTACAGATGCTAAGCCGACTGGAAAATGACATTTGATGTCGGCGCTTCATCCCGACGGGTTCATCTTTCGCTGCCTCCTACCAGCCTCAGCATCCGCTGAAACTCTTCGTCTTCCATGCTTCGTTTCCAAAAGTTTGCAGATTGACAAACCACCTGAAGATTACCGAGCATTTCTTATAATCAACGCTGAAACCCGAATGCGTCCGGAAATTTATCACAACGCATGACCAGGATTAAAACTGGATTGCCAAGTAGGATGTCTTGTCTATGCTATCGGCTCTGCGGAAGAGGTCAGCTATCTTATGAAGCTACGGTCCATCTTGATAGCTGGTTCGCTGGTTCTGCCAACCAGCCTGTCGGCGCAAAGCGTAATATCGTATGAATATGATGCATTAGGGCGCCTGATAGCGGTTAGCGACGGTCAGGGGGCAAACTCTCGGTACAATTACGATAAGGCGAACAATCGCACCGCCGTTGCGGTGCAAAAGCAGTTTACCGCAGCGTGGGAGGCCGAGGCCCTACCTCATCTGGTTGGTTATGCTGATGGCGATGGATGGGCAGCCAACATCAATACCAGTTCGTCCTACCTCACATACGGACCTTACACGGATTCAATACCGACCGGATCACGAGTGGCAACCTGGCGTATGTTAGTAGACGTTCATAATTCAGCTGATAATTCTCGAATTGTAACTGTAGATGTCTATGATCGAACTGCCAACCAGGTGTTGGCGGTTCGATCTATTAACCGGCACGAATTTCTTGGCAAGTATTCGTACCAAGTTTTCGAGCTTCCGTTTTTGATGACATCGGCGCGTGTTGGGCATCGGATGGAAATGCGAACCTTCTATCATGGGTACTCCTATCTTCGAGTTGACAAGATAGGTTATTATTAATTCATCGCTGGAATAGATGTTACTTGTCTATATCAAATAGGGTAAGGTAGGAAATCTGCGAAGGCTCATAATCTGCAGCGCAGCTCCGTGATTGCTCTACGCTTACGTAGCGGAAATGTTTCTGCAACTGAGAGCTCCTATCACAACCTCAAAGCTTTAATTCTAAGTTTCAATCCGATTTTTTGCGAAGTCGGGCTTGAGTGCATTTATCTATGTAACTCAAACGATATTGCTCTCCATCATAACCGCCGATACACAGCAATATCGGTATTGGGGAAGGCGATTATGGATCCGGAAGGCTCTGGCGTATTGGTGAATGCGGTCGAATGGCTGCAGGGAACGTTGCTTGGGACCGTCGCCACAGTTGTCGCCGTAATGGCGGTGGCTGCTGTTGGCTTTATGATGCTGACGGGCCGGATGAACTGGCGGTTCGGTGCTACAGTCATCGTGGGATGTTTCATCCTGTTCGGAGCTGCCTCGATCGTGGCCGGTATTCGGTCCGGGGTTGGTTAAAACCGACGGCGACCTTTTAACGGTCGTCGCGCAGAGACGCGCCGGCATAGGGATCGTAGTCGGCCGGAGGCAGATCCCTAATGGGTGCAGCAACCATAGTGTCCATTGGTAGGGAGGGGGCGGTACCGATATCAGTACCGGCCTTCATGAACCCGTTTGCGATGATCGGCGCGCCAAGCAGAATGAAACAGCCCAGAACGACCCGCGCGCCGTCGCGCAAGGACAGTCTTCCGGTCAGCATGGTCAAACCAACGACTGCGACTGCAATGATACAAAGACCGATGGCGAGGCTGCCTAGCAGCGTCCCGGTCAGCCAATCTACAGACGCGCCAATCGAGGATTGACCGGCGGGTTCGAACAGGGATCGTAGCGGTAAGGTCATCGTTCGCTTCTCATCGCGCCATCAACATTTGTGCAACCCGGCGTTTGCCGTCCCGGCGCTCAAGTTGAACGAACAAATCGACGCTTTCTCGGACATAGTGGCGAACATCATCACGTGATAATTTGGAGCCTGTCTGCAAAACCAGCAGCGCAAGCTGCTCGATAGCGCGTTGCGGCGTATCGGCGTGTATCGTGGTCATCGATCCGGGATGGCCGGTGTTTACAGCGCGCAGGAATGTGAATGCTTCGCGGCCCCGTAACTCGCCCAGAATAATCCGATCGGGTCGCATACGCAGCGCTGCGATCAGCAGGTCTTCGGCGGTTACATCGGCTTCGCTCAAATCCCCGCGTGCCGCGATCAAGCCGACTGCATTCTCATGTTTGATACGAAGTTCTTCTGTATCCTCAATCGTAATAAGCCGCTCTTCAGCCGGAATTTCTGCAAGAAGAGCGTTTAAGAAGGTGGTCTTGCCGGTCGAGGTGCCGCCTGAAACGATGATGTTTCGCCGCTCCCGAACGGCATCGCGCAGAACTGCTGCGGCATTGCGACTACCGACGGTATGCCAGCTGCGTTCATTGTCGATGGTTGTCCCGCCTGATGCCAAGCTGGAGAACGCCTGGTCGTCTTCCCAGTCGGATAGCGACAGTTCGGAGGCTACATGACGCCGGATCGCGATGATATGCCCGGCGCGCGTTGCTGGCGGTCCTACCACCTGAACCCGCGACCCGTCCGGTAACGATGCAGCCAGCAAGGGATTGGCACGGCTCAGGCCTTGCGATCCAAAGGCTGCAATTTGCTTTGCAAGACGTCCCAGTAGCTGCTCGGTAAGCTGCGGTTCGTCATGTCGTTCGATTCCGCCACCGATGGCTTCAACCCACACTTCGCCGGGCCGGTTAATCCAGATGTCGGTTATATCTGCCCGTGCCAGCCAGGGCGTTAGGGGCGCGAGGAAGCTGTCGAGATAGTAACCGGCCTCCACCATCACAGTTCAACGGTCGAGAAATCGAGATCGCGCGCGACAAACACCGATACGCTGGTGCCATGCCGGATTTTCAGGGTTCGCTGAATCTCTTGCGTGGTAACGCGCGGTGTCACGTTTTGTGTGCTGCCGGGAAGCGCCACGATAACACCGTCGGTCGCTTCGCGTGTTGCTACTCCAACACCAATGTCGAGCACGGACTGCAACAATGCGCCGCCGAACCGCTGGAAGAATTTGCTGTCGACCTTACCCTTGACGCCGGCGCGGCCAAGCGGGTCTGAGGCGGGGGAGTCGAGCGCGATTGTTACGCCGTCAGGGCGTATTAGCCGTGTCCAGCGTATCAATGCGCGGTTTTGCCCCGCATCGATGCCGGCTTCATATTCACCATACAGTCTGCTTCCCCGTTGAATAAGCACTCTGGAGCCGTCGAATGCATGAATGTCGCGCTGAACCAACGCACGGACGCCGCCCGGGCGGGTGGAATCGATTGCAGTTTCTAGAACGGCCGGGATTACCGTGCCCTGGGGAACAGTCACTGACGGGTTTGCGAGCCGCCGGGCACGAACGCGGTTTTGATCGCCTTCCTCGTCACTTACAGGCGGCGGACCTGCGACAGGCTGACCGCGTTCGGCCGTATCCAGAGGCAGCGGTCTGTATGAGTCTTGAAACACCGGAGGGTCAGCTTGCGCCTGTTGAGGCGACACACTGGTTTGCTGAACGGGCGACGGGATTGGCAGGCGTTCAGGCGGTTCCGGCCGAACGGCGATCGGGATCCTGCCTATGACGCGAGGGAGGTTTCCTCGACTATCAAGGTAATCGCGCTGGTCATAAGGCAGTGCCAAAGGTGGCGGCGAAGAAATACGGGAGTTGGTGTCGGAGGTGGTTGCCATTGTGCTTGGCGCGGTCACATCACCGCGACGGGCATCCAGGGCCGAAAATAGAAAAGCGCCTCCAAGAAGTAGCGTACTCAAGAATATCCAAAGCCCGATATTGTTCGCATTACCAGTAGCGATCACGGGCCGCACATCGTCATCTGTTTGGGCCGTATGAAGTGCCTCAGTCATTGGGTATCGTTCGCAGTAGCGCTACGCCGAGCGACGGCACGTTTGCGATCTATCCGAAACACCAGCTCGTTGTAGACACGGTCGATGACGAAAAAGTCACCGCGCATATAGCCATTGACGACTTCTTCTTCGCCTGCCGGTCCAATAGCGAAAACGGCGGGTAAGGCTTGACCCGGCGCATATTGGATCTGAGTTTTAAAACCGTCATCGCCGATCGCTGCGGGACGAACTTCGCGGTCACCTTTGACGCTATAACCCCATTGCTGTGCATTCAGGCTCTGAGGGCCGCTGTTGGTATCTGATAGTATCGGCAGTGCCAGTTGGCCTGAAGCTACCGGAGGTGCGCAGGACGCGAGTAACAAGAGGGGAAGCAATTGTTTCACTGGTCCTGCCTCCGCTCTTGTTGCGGACGCCGCGATATTGGTGTCACTAGCGGATCGGATATTACGAGCGGGTCGGGAAGCGTTTCAGCATCCTTGCGATAGCGCGTTACCTGAAATCCCAAGGGGTTGAGCAGGCGGTCATCGGCGGTCATCTCCGCTCCGGAAAAGCGATAGTTAATGATAGCGGCCCAATGTTGCGGGTCTTGCGGTTGCCCCCCGGGATCGGTTCGGGTCGTTGTGAACCGGACAAGCGAACTGTCGGCAGACAGTGAAGACACGCTTTTGATATCGACATTCAGCGCCGCATTGCGCGGCAGGTAGGACAGCGGGCTCGCCGGATTGTTCGGCTGCATCTGACGGATATAGCGCTGCCTTGCATCGCCTTCGGACCAAAGAGCGACTTTGCGATAATCACGCTGGATGCTGCCCGTGTCATAGCTCTCGCGCGCGATGACATATTGCACGAGAAACGATCGGGTCAGCGCTGCGTCGGGGGAGACAACCTGACGTTCGAGCGGGGCAAGCTCCTCGACATATCCTGTCTGCCGGTCGACCAGCAAAGTGTAGGGCTCGACCGTTTTCAAAGGCAACATGATCACAATCGCAAGTGCCAGCAGCAGCGCGGCGATTGCCGATATTCCTGCCACGATCCATGCGATGCGGCATGACCGCTCGAGATCAGCGGTAACACTGGTAGCCCAGCTATCTGCAATCACCACCTCCTCACCATCAATTTTGTGATGAGCGTTCATGGTTTACCATCCCGCCGCTGAGCGGACGCAGAGCTACGACGTGATGTTCGGCGCCATGAACTGCCAAGGCGCTCTGGGGGAACACTGGCGACCGGGCCATTGGAGGAAGCGGTATCACTACCGCCATCGCTGCGACTGCCAAGTGTACGAAAGGCTGTACGCTCGGTCCGCAAATGCTCCTCACGTCTGATCTGCGTTTCCATACTGTCTGCGATACGTTGAACGCGGCTTACCGCAAGTGCTTGCGGTTGCTCCGGCGCAATATTGACAGGTGCCGGACTAAGCCGCTCGCGAATATTGGGAAACGCCGGCAAGGTGATCCATCCGCGCGTAAAAGCGACCTTCGCCAGTAGCCAAATCATGGCGAACTGCACGATCGCAAAGGCCAGCGTCAGAGCGAAAAGCTCGATCGGAGCGGACGGCGTTGCATAACCAAGGGTTCGCAAACGCAATGCATCCGCTAGCCAAGGCCCAATGATTGCAAGTTGGGCAGCAAGGGCGATGGTTACACCGACCGAGGCAAGTAATGTGAGCACAAGCCCGCGAAGCCAACCGGAAAAGATGCCGCGCGTGGCTTCGAACAGCAGGAGTCCTGCCGCAAGGGGAGCAAGGGCCAGGAGCACTCCTGCTGTTATTCTCAAAAGTGCTAATGATCCGAAGATTCCTGCAAGATAGACAAGCCGCGACCATCCGAACGAATTTTCGTCTTCCAGCGCGCTGCCTTTGAATGTTCCGCCCGGTGCAGCATCATCGACTAATGCGCCCACATTCCGTCCTGTGCCGGCTTCGGTCAGGCGCACGATAGCATTGTCAGCATCCTGAAGTTGCCGCGCGAACGAAACTCCTTCGCCTGGCATCACCGGTGACCCGGCAGCCCGTGCAATCTCGGCCGGACCGTCCAGCACCACATCATGAATGACTGTCCGAAACGCCGGCCAGGAAAAAGCGAGCGTAAGCACGATACCGATCTTGATAACGTCAGACACTACGTCGCGCGCACCGGGAGCTGGTCCGAACAGCAATCTGATACCGAACAGTGCTACAAACAGTGTGAGAAGTCCGGTCATGACAATCGATGTGAGCGATCCGGGTTGGCCGAGCGCCTGCCAGCCATAGCTGCCGATCAACTGAGCCTGACAGTCGATATGTCCCAGCACGCGAACAAGAAAATCGTCGCCGGTAAGGATCGCTGGACAGGCCAAACCTCAGGCCGCCTTTCCAAGCAGCGGGCCCATCCACTTCGCTGGATCGGTTCCATGTTCTTTTGCAAGTTCATCGAACAGACGAACGGAGCTTTCGCGCCCCGAGAGGATGGTGAGCAGATCTTTCTCGCCGGTCAGATCGAGCCGGGCAACCACGCTATCATTGCCGTGCCGGATGAGAAAACAATGTGAATTGTCGGGTAGCGTTCGCACCAGATCGTATTCGTGACGCGAAAGGCCGAAGCCGTTGATATAATCCTCGGCACGCGCCTTTGGGTTGATCATGAATATCTGCGTTGCAGCCTGTTCTATGATGGCGCTGGCGATGCGGCTTTCCAGCGCATCTTGCGCGCTTTGCGTGGCAAAACCCACGATCCCGTTGCGCTTACGGATGGTCTTCTCCCAATCCTTGATCCGGCGCACGAACACATCGTCGTCCAGCGCCTTCCAGCCTTCATCGATTACGATGATGGCGGGCGATCCGTCGAGCCGCTCTTCCACCCGGTGGAAAAAATACAGCATCGCAGGTGTCCGCGCGACCGGATCGTCCAGGATCGCGGTCATATCGAACCCGATGGTTTCTGCAGCAAGGTCCGTCTGGTCCTCGGCGTTATCAAACAACCAAGCGCGCTCTCCATCTCCCCACCAGGAACGAAGTCTCGAATAGAGATCGCCCGACTTTGGACGGTCGCCCCCGCGGAACAGCTCCACCAGATAGCGCAGGCGGCGTCGCTCGCGCGGTTGCAGGAAGTTGGTTTCGATCGCGTCCTGTATCTGATCGGCTTCCGCACTGTCGGTGCCGCCGCAAAGCAGGGTCAGCCATTCGAACAGGAACTGGCGATTGTTCGGCGTGTCGCCCAGCTGTAGCGGATTGAGACCAGACGCCGCTTCAGGTCGCAGCCGGTCATAGGTTCCGCCAATCGCGCGAATAAACAGCTCTGCGCCGCGATCCTTGTCGAAGAAGATGATGCGCGGATTGTATTTGCGCGCCTGCGCCAGCAAAAAATTGAGCACCACCGTCTTGCCCGAGCCGGATGGTCCAATGATGGTAAAGTTGCCCAGATCGTTCTGGTGGAAGTTGAAGAAATAGGGTCCGGCAGCGGTCGTCTCGAACAGGGTCACTGCATCTCCCCAATGGTTACGATGCGGACGGCCGACCGGGAAATTGTGCAGGCTCGCAAACCCTGCAAAATTGGTCGTCGAAACCAGTCCGCGCCGGGTAATGTATTTGAAATTGCCAGGGAATTGCGCCCAGTAGGTCGGCTCGAGCGCGATATCCTCGCGCACGGCAGTAATGCCAAGGTCAGCCAGCAGCGCGATGACTTCGGCTGCGTGACTATCCAGCAACTTCAAATCGTCCGCATGAATGGCTATCGTCGTATGATGCTCGCCAAACCCGGCGCGGCCGGCAGCCACCTCGTCCTTTGCGATACCGAGTTCATCGCGGAGCGATACCGCCTCATCCTCGGCAGAGCGCATTCGGCGAAGAGCCAGGTTCATCTGGCTAAGCGCCTTGCCCCGTTCGACGAACGCAAAACTCTGGCTGATATTCATTTCGAACGGCATGCGGCAAAGCTCGTCGAACATGCCAGGCATGGTTTGCGATGGCCAATCCTTAATGGAAACCAAGGCGGCAAATCGCCGCTCCAGTGGTCCGGCAGGCGCCAGCTCCACAGCATTCTGGCCAAAGCTGATCCGGCGCGCCGGGAGATGATGTCCCAAATCGCCATGCGGGATCAGCACCGGGCGCATATCTCCGTTAAACAACCATGACAGAAATTCGAGTTGCTCGGAGCGTTCACCGCTTTTATCGTCATAGGTGGAAAGGAGGTGCGGGTCATACTGGCCAAGCGACGCCATCAAGGCTTCGCGCGCGCTGTCCAGCGCCCTCAGTTCGCCTGTCATGGCGGCAGCATTGCGCTTGGTCGACCGGGCGAACCAGCTGCGGAATCGGTCGAAAATACCGATCCGGCCCTGCAACGGGCGACGCACTAAAGTGAGGAACAGCTCGTTCACATAAAGCTGACGACGACCAAGCCGGTCGTTCCATCTGTCGTCCAAAGTTTGCGAGAAATCATCAGGATAAACCGCATCGATATCGGCGTCCGCCCGTCGGCGCACAACATGATGATAGATCGCAAATCGCGAGTTGCCGATTGCCCGTAACATCGCATCGCGCAGTTCGGCGCGGTAGTTCAACTCATCGCTATCAGCGGTTTCGAACAGTAGCCCGCCCAGACGGATGGTCTGCAACAGCAAACCATCGCGTGTTTCGATCGTATGTGCGTCAACATGCCGGGCATAGGGTAAATGCTTACCCGCAGGCGCTTCGCGCGCAACGACCTTCGGGTCGTGTGTTAGGGCCGGTAGGAGTTGCATTGCCACAAAGCGTGATTGCGAACTCGGGGGCAAGTGCGCACTCTCGTAAGCCAGAGGTCGAAGAAGCGCGGTTCACGCAGACAAAACAACGCTCCAATGCCGTGCAATAGCAGTGCAATGAGCGTTACCCACCAACTCTGGAAAATTAAGAACAGCTCAACCGCAACGACCGCATTGATGATGAAGAAGGTATAGGTCACACCCGCGAACATCTGCGGCCGCGTAAGCGCGGTGAACAGATTGTCGCGGCGTAGTTCGTTCGCCATCTCACCTCTTTTTGTAATTGAATGGCAACCCTCAACATTTGAGCACTAAATGCAAGTAATTCATTGCGCTTTCAGATTAAGGGAATGCGATATCTCGACGCGTCTGATATAAATATCAGCAGGCGCTCGTTCCGCGTTATACCACCTCGACCGCCGTGCGCCAGTTTGCTTTCAAAGCGACCGCATGGCTACTCGATCAGGCCAACGACAGCGGGCGCGGATGTGTGGCTTGGATCGCGCATAAGGGTTCGATGCTCTCTGCCCCACGATGGGGAGGCGCTAGTATTCCTTGGTCGCAAAAACAGCGACCACCTGGTTCTAGTGCGCACCGTGTACCAATTCGGCAGCGCAGAGCAGGCCGCGCAATCGCGCAAATCCTAGAGCGCGGTATGCCCACCCAAGCGCTCGACTAGGTCGTGCGCCGAACGAACACCCACACCAGGGAAACGGTCGAAAAGATTCTGGCAGGCGATGCGCGTCAACGATCGACGCCATCGACAAGGGCGGCGGGCGGATCGTCGAGGAGGGTGACAATGATTTGCGCTATGAGATCATCAATAGGGAGTTCTCTAGACTCTCGCCCGCAGTCCTCGAGCGGACCTTCATGCTTAATTCTACAGGCGAAGGACGCCAGAGGCTCACCGTGCAATTCGTGCCAAGCTGGTCCGTGACGGCACGCTGGGAGGGGACGCGATCATTGCGACCACATTGGACAGCTGGGCCTGACCCGCGCCGAGGGTTCCGATGGCGCCTGCTATTCCTTTGGCCAGATCGTCACGTCATGGCGCGGCAGTCGTGGACGGCAGCCGAGCAGGGGACGTGCTCACCGCGTCGAGAGTATCGACGCTGAGGCAGGCACAATCTCGCTCGCCACGCCGCAGGGTAAGAGCATCGGAGGGTCACTTACCAGATGGGGCGGCAACCAGGCGGAAGGGTTCGTCGAGGTCTAGCAGGAGCTGCGCATCGGCGACAGCATCCAGTTCACCCGCAACAACCGGCGCGCGGGGCGATTGAACGGCCACACCGCCAGCGTGTTCGGGATCGATCCGCAGCGGAGCGGCATCACGGTCGAGCGCGAGGACGGTAAGCACGATGCCCTCGACCTCTCCCGCCTCGCCGACCGGCATATCCGGCCCAAATGGGTCCGCACCATACACTCCGCACAAGGCGCAACCGCCGATCGGGTCATGGTGCATTTGGAGAGTTTCCGCGCCAACACCGTCGATGCACCTGCGGGCTATGTCGCGATATGCCCCGCCAAGGACACGGTTGAGCTCTACACCGACAGTCGCGCCAGGCTCACCGAAGCGCTCGGCATACGCGATGGTGCACAGTTCGGCGCGATCGACGGGGTGCGGCGGTAGGCGGAGGTGGGCTGGTGGTAAGGGGGCACCGAAGAATGGCGACCAGAGAGGACTGGCTATGCCTACGGGCTTGGCCGGAGCTTTTTCGCTAAGAACTGCATAGCAAAATCGATTGCCCACCAAAGCCCAGCGGTAGAGAGCAAAAGCACCAGCCAGACCATCCCTCCCGATGCCCCAGGAACGAAGGTTCTGAGGAAATAAAGGATATAGGTGACCACGGCAAAAAATTTGACGAACGACGAACCTAGGCCTTGCAGGAATGAGACAGCAAGCTCATTCGCAAATTCGTGGCTCTCAGTTCTATCGTCGCTCATCTCGTTCCTTCAAATCTCTCGGGGTAACCTCAGGTGATCCCTCTTTGGCGGCTTTCGCACCCGCTACTGAACCGGCTGCTGTGCCAGCAGCTTTTGCTGCATCCTTCGCGGCTGCCTTTGATCGCTCCTTCGCCTTGCGCTCTCTGAACTTGGCATTTTTGATCTTGCGCTGGCTACCTTCCCTCGTTTTGTTCTGGGTGTATTTCTTTGCGGCTTTGGTGCCCTTCTTCGTGCCCTTATAGGCCTTATACGCTTTGTAGGCCTTGCCAGCTTGTTTGACAGCACCATAGCCAGCTCCAGTCGCTACGCCTGCTACGAGCACGTCTCCAATATCAACATCATCTAGCTCTTTGCCTTCCACGAGCGTCTGGTAGGCAACCTCAGCTCCTGCTCCGACAATGAATCCCCCAACCTCTTTTAGAATTTCGCCGGTGGGATCAACGTTATTTACCGGATCATTTCCAACATAGGCATAGAGGTTAAGCTGGTCCTCATACCCGATGGGGTCGGTCTGGAGGAACCTGCCGAGCGTCGGTGAGTAGATGCGGGCCTTGTAGTAGTACATTCCCAGCTCTTCCAGCCATGCCTGCCCGGTGTACTGGAACCGGCCTTGGTTACCCGCGCCCGGAATGCCGTATTCGTCATAGGTGTTGATCCGGGGGTCGCTGGCAAACTGCTTCGCGCTCAGCACGATGGAGCCGCGCGCATTGGCATACAGGAACCGGACATTGCCGTGCGAGGTGTCGGTGCCTGCGAACGACATCAGCGCATCGTCGGCATCGGCATTAGTGCCGTGAACATGGCGCTGCTTAAGCACGTTGTTCCAGGCATACTCACCGACCATCGCATCGCCATCGTAGAGGTAGTCAACCATAACTTGCTAATCTAATTTCTCTTCATCAATAGCAGGAGCTGAGTTCGGAGTGCCCCCTAAGGCTTCCCAAATTGCGAGGCCCGATCCGATCACTTGGCCGGATCGCTCAAAGAACCACATGGCTGGAGAAAGGGATCGAGATCAAAGCTTGTTACCGATGCACCAACATGCCCCAATCCATAAAACTTGCCACAAGCGAGGTGCCTTCTTCAGGTGAAATGATACGCATCGCTGCAAATATGGAATCCTCAAAGACCTCGCGGAAGCCACTTTCAGAATACGGAATTAAGAAATCATCGGACATGACGTTTTCTTCCCCTGACCTGTCGGCCTCATTCAAGTTTATGAAGTAGACCTTTTGACCAGGCGAAATTGAGCGAAGGAATACGTCGATAATCCCACTCTGTGCCGAGAGGTCTTCCTCAAACTGCCATTGGGAAGACCGAAAGCCATCGTCTTCTGCAGTTTTAATAGTCGAATTTCCGATTGTCCGAAATCGCGCCGAAACGTGCTCAGGAACCGAGAATTCAATCCTATTCGTTTTCATATCGTACCTTGAATGTTGTCGTGTCTTTAATCCTCGAACCCAGTCGAGTGGTCGTTATGCGAACTTCGAGCCGGTAGTAAGGATCAGCCCGAGTGCCTCCCTGTCGAGCTGTGACATTCACCTCTCCGCCATTGCCGAGTGAGAATAACCCATGCCGACCAGCCCCATTCTGAATGGAGCGAACGTTAGTCAAACCGATCGAATCAAAAGCACGGTTGGCTGCCTCGCGACCGCCTGAGCCGCTGAAATTATAACCGTTGTTGATCGGGTTCTCATATCTCACCCCCGAAAATATGTTTTGGACTCTGCCGATTTGTGAGTTGAAACCACCTTCACCAACGACGCTTCTGCCTTGAAATGCACCTGTGCCGATTGCGCGAACATGGTTCAATTCAGCTTGGTAGCCATCCGCTCTGTTGCGCGCTCCTTCGACTGAGGGAGTAGTCGAGGATGCTGAAGCGCGATCCCGATAGTTGGGTACGATTGATCGCAATTCATTTCGAGCCGCCTTTGCCCGAGCATTATGCGGGGAGCTTCGAATTTGGTTGATCCAGTTTCGAATGCGTCGCTCGCCCTCAGGGTCCACGTTATTAACCGGATCGTTCCCGACATAAGCATAAAGATTGAACTGGTCCTCATACCCAATGGGATCGGTCTGGAGGAACCTGCCGAGCGTCGGCGAGTAGATGCGGGCCTTGTAGTAGTACATTCCCAGTTCTTCCAGCCAGGCCTGACCGGTGTACTGGAACCGGCCTTGGTTACCCGCGCCTGGAATGCCGTATTCGTCATAGGTGTTGATCCGGGGATCGCTGGCGAACTGTTTCGTGCTCAGCACGATGGAGCCGCGCGCATCGGCGTAGAGGAACCGGACATTGCCGCGCGAGATGTCGGCACCTGCGAACGACATCAACGCATCATCGGCATCGGCATTAGTGCCGTGAATATGGCGCTGCTTAAGCGCGTTGTTCCACGCGTACTCACCGACCATCGCATCGCCATCGTGGAGGTAAGTGGTTACATGATTGCCGCCCACCACCGGATCATATGTGTAATACAGCCGCCCAAGCGGATCGTAGCGCAGTTCTGCTTGGAGCGCACCGGCATAGCTCAGCGCGGCGCAGTTCGTATTGGTCTGCGCGCGCTTTTCCACCAGACGGTTCTCAATGTCGTAGAGATAGAGCGACGTGCCATCGGCGGTGAGATTGCCGTTCGCGTCGTAGCAGAAGCTGGCGCTGCCCGCTGCAGTATACTGGTTCAGGCCGTTGGTCGTATAGCTGCGGTTGACATTCGCGTGACCGGTCCAGCGATAGCTGTCATTGCTGCGGGTCTCGGTTGCGATCTGCGAGGCAGGATTGCGCGTGAAGGTCCAGGTGACATCGGAAGAAGAGGTGCCATTGGCAATCGCGAGCGATGCCAGCCGCCCGACCGGGTCATAACCGTAAACCGTATCCAGCGCGCTATCGCGCCGGTTCAAACGACTCATCCCCCCGCGCCGATGATATACCGGGGCAAGCAAGGCATCGCCGGCACCGTTGCGCAGCTGCGTTGCCCTGTTCAGGCCATCATACTCGTAAGTGAAAAATGCCCCGTCAGGATGAGTAAGCCTAGTGCGATTGCCATTGGCATCGTACTGGAACGCCAGGGTCTTGGTGGAACCGCTGACCGAACTGGTCGCGCTGGTCAACCGCCCGAAGCCGTCATAGGTGTTTAGGATACCAGCGCCGCCTGCCCAACCAAACCGGGCAGAAGTAGACAGCCCTTGCAAATCATAGCCGTAGAACACGTCCTGAGTATGCGTAGAGGTCAGCCCACTGCGCGCTGGCACCGTTTTGCGAGTCATCCGGTTCAGCGCATCATATTGATAGGTCAGCACCGATCCATCGCGCTTTCTCAGGCTGGTGCGGTTGCCGTTGGGATCATAGCCATACTGCTCGAAGTCTGCGGTGTTGACCGCACCCGCACTCGACATGACGGATGCAGGTGACGCATCGTTGAACGCTGCAGGTCTGGTTTTGGATGGAAACAGCCATTTGGTCTGCCGGTCGAACCCGTCATATTCAAAACGCGCGCGATTGCCATTCGCATCTACGATTTCGGATTGCTGCCCGTTTTGCGTATAGCTGTAGGTCACATCGGCGTTTTCCAGGGTCGTCCCCACAGCCTTTCGAACCTGCAAAAGCTGACCATAGGCGTCATACACATTGCGCGTGATACGGTCCGGACCAAACGCATCCGCTGTTCCCAAAGTGCAGGCGTTTGCAGGCAGCGAGCCATAAACCGCGGGGTTCAGCCGCAGCGCAGTGCATTCGAGCCGGCCAACAGTGTCGTAGCTGTATTGGGTTAGACCAACCGGGACACCGTCCGAGCCAATCGCCCGTTCGGTAAGCTTTCGGCCCAGCGCATCATAAGTGGTAACCGAGCTGGATAGCACCGCAAACGACGCGCCCCAGTCCTTCGGTGCGACCGTATGAGACTTCCAACTCAACAACTCGCCGGTTTCGACCTTTGTAGGGCGGCCGGCATCGTCATAAGTCGTTCGGGTAGCTGCATATCTCAGCGGCCCAGATCCATCGGGATCGGGTGCGATCGTGCCAGTTACCCGGCCCATCGCATCATACCGCGTTGCGCTCGTATAAGCCGATGGCGAAGTCTGCGCCTGCGCTACAACGGCGGGTAGAACAACGGTGCCGCCCATCATTAGGGCAAGGGCCGCTGGAAACGCACTCCGTGTTATCGCGCGGCTCATGAGCAGCTTCCCGCATTGCCTTTGGGCTGGGTCTCGCTGATTTTCTGGCCAAACGCATCGTAACCAAAGCAGGTTCGCAGCGTCTGACCGTCTGCGGTCACCGCAGTGCCGCGCAGCCAGAGGTTGTTGGGTCCGCTGGTCGGCCCGTAATCATAAACGGTTACAACCTGATCACTTGCGCCCGCAGCACAACCATTGCCCGAAGCACTACTTGTGCGGCAATAACTCTCGCTTGCGAGCACCCAGACAGGTGGGCTTAGCGCGGCGCCGCTAGCATCGCGCGCATGGCGCTGCGCATAAGTATAGCGAGTTTGCGGCCTCACCCCCGACGCATCAGCAGGCGCCGTCTTGGTCAGAACCCCGCCATGCGTAAGATCGTATGTATAGTCCGTCTGTGCACCCTTCGCGTCTGTGATTCGCGTTGGGCTCGCTTTGCATGGCGCAGCAGAGCATCCATAAACGGCGGTCTCTACTCGAACAGCTTCCGTGGAGTTCGGTTTTGGATGATGCTCAACCCTGGTAACCCGCTTCGGGCGCCCAAGATAATAATACTCGCGCCAATTTCCCTCAGGGTCGGTCTGTTTCTGCAGCCATGTCACATAGCA
Organism: Alteripontixanthobacter maritimus; assembly: GCF_003340475.1. Classification (NCBI taxonomy): domain Bacteria; kingdom Pseudomonadati; phylum Pseudomonadota; class Alphaproteobacteria; order Sphingomonadales; family Erythrobacteraceae; genus Alteripontixanthobacter; species Alteripontixanthobacter maritimus. Next base: position 50,470 of record NZ_QBKA01000002.1, read on the forward strand.
CTCATCGGGGTAAGTCTGGAGAGCCACACGGTCGCAATAATCATTGGTGATTGTTTGACCGTTGGAAGCAGTAACCCATGCAGGGCCTGGGGTCATTTGATATTGAAGTTCATTAACCCAAACCCAAGGCGTTGGTCCGCTAAGGGCTTCATTCCATTGCAAAGGAACTAGCGGGAATTCATGAGTCGCAGAAAAGGCGGTACCATTCGCATCAGTATAACGACCTCCAGTAATAGGCCGTGGTTCAATCTGATTTTCGCCATGAGCAGATTGAGGCATCAAGAAATATGTATAATTGAAAAATGAGCCATCAGGATGATCCTGCCGAATAACAGCTCCATTTTCACCGTAAATTGGCGTTTTCTCATTGGCGATCGTATTGGTCAGCCAGTCCACACTTTCGCCCGGCCTGCGAAAGCCTTGAACAACATTTTCTCCCGACATCACATGGCTGAATTGCCAAACCTTGCCGGACGCATCGGTCGCACTAGTCATGCGCACTCGGTTGTTGAAATAGGTGTAAGTGTAGCTGGTCGTTCGCGCTGCCGCCGTATCGCAAATGTTGTTAGATGGTGCTGCTGCAACCGCCAGATTGTAAATGCACGCCTTCCTGATCACATTACGCGCATTTTGCGCCGTGTATTCCAGCACAATCGTATAGCCGCGATTGCTCGTTATTCGACGCAAACGCTTACTGTTCTGCGTTCCCGACGGTGCGGTATCATAACTAAGGGTAATGCGCGTTCCGTCCGGGTTCTGCACTTGGGACGCATAATGACAAGTTCCATAATCAAATGTGCAACCGCCGTTCCCAAAGGTAATCACCGTTCCGTCAGCTGCCGTATACTGTAAGGGCGAGTAGGCGGTAATCCGGCCTCCGCTTGCACGAGAAATCTCGACGTAGCTTTGAGTGCCGGCGGGCCCCATGTGCTCAAAGGTTTCCGGGCGCCCGCCGCGCCAAATCATCAATCGGTCGGAGATGTCAGGATTGCCCATGTCGCCAGAATAGTGCTGTTTATAAGTGGCAAAAATATCCCAATTGTGGGCAAAGCTCCCAAACGCATCCTGATAGCCTTTCAGCCCTGTGCTAACGATCCGATCGAGTGAAAGCCCGCCTGCGCCGCCAAGCGACAAATCGGTTTGGCTATAGACATAAGACCCGGTACGAAGATCGACATTGCCGCCAGCAATCGACCAGTTTTCAGGAGGCGGTGCAATCGAACCGCCGCCCTCTTGGGCTGCACTGGCAGAGCTCAACGGAGCCAGGACTAAAGTAGCCATTACGGCAACCGAAAACTTCACAAATACACCCCCGTTTGCAAGACCCCAAACATCTAACAGCCAACCTCTTCAACCCTCAGGGCCGCAGACCATTTTTGATCGTTAATTTGCAATCCTAATTATTTGTCCGAAACAGCCTTTCTAACTAACAGATTTGCGCGGTACATACGACTTAACCTAAAGCAAAAAGCATTCAGTGTCTTACATTCCAGTTGTTGCCGTGTGCCAAGTAACCATATTATCGCTTAATCGATATATTACGAGATTGCCGTCGTCCTGCAACACCAGTCGGCTTGGCCCATTGCCGTACGTAGAAGTATGCCAAGCCGCAGCGCCCTTATTGTCGTAAACAACCAAGTTACCGTCCGCCTGCATGCTCATCCGGCATATATGAGTGCCGGAAACCCCATTATACCATATCGCCGGCCTACTGGAATTATATAAAACTAAATGTCCGTCGAGCTGTAGGTGAAGTTGATATTTACCGTTGGGAGAGACCAATGCGTCATTCACGTATAATGTGGATGCGGAACCAATGTGGATGGTCCCTTCGGATGGTACTCCTTTAGAACCACAGACAATCACGCGTTTACGATTGCCAGCTTTATCATAAACGTAGTTGGATGTGAGGTCGATCCGGGAAGGTGCAGTTTTCTTGACGAAAATTAGTCGCCCTAGCGCATCATACGTATAATTTTTTGTTTCCTGCGCTTGAGCAACCGAGACTGCGCTCAGCCCAACAATAAAGAAAATGGTTAACTTTTTCATCCGACTGTACCATCCGTAGCTATCGCAGGGTATAAATTGAACCGAATCCATAGACCTTCTATCTTGATGTACATTGAAATTGAAAGCCCTATATTTCTTTTCCACAAGATCCAGCAGAAGCTACGGAACCGCCCATGTTGGTGGCGTAAATCCCTTCAGCAGTTTAGCACTGAGGGCCAGCGGAGTTGGGGTGCCGTGATAATCTACTTTGCCTGTAGAGTTGTTTGAGTAAGAAATATAAAAAACCTTTGCACGAGCCGCGGGAATAGTCTGGGTGGTTTCTGAATAAGTCAAAGGTCTTTACTACGCGGATCTGATATGAGAAGCGTACCTAAATGCGTATAGGGGTTCTGCTTGACGGCTTCTTGGCCGCCACTTGCCTTCATCATTAGCCGCTACTTATTTGTCAGGTGGTGACGCTCATCCTATCTGCTGGCTGACGCGAGCCGGTTCGGGAACTGCCGTATATTTCTGACCGCGTAGTTTGAGACAATCTGCGGATGAACACTTTTACAAACGAAAGCAGCGTCAGTCAGACCGGGCATTTCATCGCTTACAGAGGCGAAACGACGCTTTTCGTTGTTCAATAGAACAGGGCTATTAGATAGTACAACATAGTTCACCAAACTAGTAGCACAAAAGGCGCTATCGCTAAGCCTGTGCTAAAGTGATGTTCGCGGCAATGTAGCCTAAGATATATGTCCGAGTTACGGAAAAGTCTTGAGGTTGCAGAATGTTGTTGACTTATTGAGAGTTACGATGAATTTCTAGACCAAAGGAGTTTGCTCGTGAAGCTGAAATCTTCTTGTCATGCCTTGTATGCCGGACTGCTCGTATTGGGTTCCTTACCATTAAGCGCGGCCGAGACGGTAAAATACACCTACGATGCGAAAGGGCGACTCGTAAAAGTCGAACGTTCCGGAACGGCGAACGACCAAGCCAAAACCGAATACGAAATCGATAAAGCCAATAACCGGAAGCGGGTGAAAACCACAAACGCTCCAAGCTGAGCCAACGATATAAAGTTATCATAAGGGGGGTAGGTCATGCTGTTTGAAACACGCGGGTGTTCAGTGAGGCGAGCAATCAGAGCTTCGCTTTTCTGTTCGACTTTTCTGGCGCTTGGTTTGGCAGTTCCCGCCTATGCTCAATCCGAGGCTTCTACCCCTGACGCTTACGTCATGACCGAAGAACATGGCGTCGATCTTGTAACGGGTAAATACCATCTAGATATCGTCGAAGGTCAGATCGGCCCGCAAGACGGCGGTGTCGCCCTGGTTCGGTATTATGGCCAAAGCGGTTTGCGGGACAATTGGTCTGGAACGATCAAGATTACCGCCAGCGGTGGTCAGCAAACCGCAACCATCAGCCTTGGCAAGATTGCCGAGAAGTTCACAACGCAAAATGGCGCATGGGTTTCGGTCAAAGCTAATGGCGGATCCCTTTCGAACGATGCCGAAGGTTGGACTTACACGGCATCTGACGGCACGCGCATTGTTTATAGGACGCCGGAAAGTTTGGTGTTCGGTCCGACAGACCCTAGCGCCGAATATGGAGGGCCGGGCTGTTCCAATGGCGACATTTGCGGGCTGCCTGTTGAGGTAAAGCGCCCATCGGGTATTATCTATACCTTGACATGGGAGGTGCCGCTGACTTGTTCGTCGGGTGGTAGTCCGGCGTTACCTGGAATGCCCGGTCGCGGTGTTTACGATCCAAGCTCTCCGAGTGGATCTGAAGATCCGTTCGGTGGGGGCGATAGCGGAAGCTACCAATGCGTCGCCCCATTCCGAATGACCTCTGTGATTAGCAACGCAAGCTATGGCATGATTATTGAGTTCGAATCGGACCAATCCTCCTTCAACGGAGGATTTCCCCCGCCAACCTGGTTCAATCGAAAGTCGGTGACGTTCGTCGATACGTCGGAGGAAAATTGTGCCTCGTTCGGCTGCGCTCCGGTTGGCGCACATTGGCCAAAGGTGACTTACGCTCGTCCAGCATCGAACGTTCTGGAAATCAACAACAGCGTTTCGGGTAATTGGCGTATCACGGAAAATGCAAGCAGCACCTCTGTGCGCAAGCCCGGTCGGACCACCGACACTCTCGTCATCACGCGCGACGCATTGAACCGTGTCGTGTCGATCAGCGATGATGGCGAGACGAAATCATACAGTTGGGACACGAGCGGCGGTAATACAGTTGTCGATATGACCGACCCGGATGGTTCGGACGGACAGGTCATATCCAACCCGACAACTGGTCGGCCGGTAAGCGAGAAAGATGCGAGCGGCAATATAACGACCAATGTCTACGATACCCAGCTACGGCTGATGCGGACCACCTTTCCAGAGGGTAACTACGTCCAGTTCACTCGCGATCCGCGCGGCAACGTCACCAGCACAACGCGAGTGGGCAAACCGGGCTCTGGTGTGGCGAATATTGCCTCCAGCGCCAATTACGACGCCTCTTGCCTCAACGCACTTAAGTGTAACAAGCCCAACTACATTATCGATGAGCGCGGTAACCGGACCGATTTTACCTACGATGCTTCGAACGGGCTTGTGACACGTATTCAACGTCCTGCGCCGGCACCAGGGCAACCACGCCCCACGACCGATATTGCGTACACGTCGCTGTATGCGAAAAGAAAAGATTCGAACGGCAACCTCGTTAATCAGGGTCTCCCGCAATGGAAAACGGCCCTCATCCGCACCTGCACCACCGCAGCAAGCTGCGCGGGTAGCGCGAATGAGCAGCGCGTGGCGGTCGCTTACAACACACCCAACTTGCTGCCGAGTAGTGTCACCACATCGTCCGGCAATAACGCGATTAGCTCGACGACGACATTTGCCTACGACGTGCGCGATAATCTCAAGAGCGAGGACGGCCCGCTGCCGGGTCCGGACGACACCACTTACTATTTCTACGACGGTCTCGATCGCCGCCGGGGTATTATCGGACCTGACCCGGACGGTGCCGGCGCTATCAGGCGCGGTGCGGCGCGCTACACCTACGACGCGGGCAACAACCTGCTGAAGGGCGAGTTCGGCACGGCGACCGGAATTACCGAAGCCGCTCTGAACGCCATGACCGTGCGGCAGGTGATCGAGAATGTCTACGATTCCAAGGGTAATTTAACGGTCCAGAAATTGCTGGCCGGTGGAGTGGTCTACCAACTGACCCAGAACAGCTACGATACGCAGAACCGCCTGACCTGCTCGGCCATCCGGATGAATTCAGCCACCTGGGGTTCGCTCCCCGCATCCGCCTGTACCATGACCACGCAGGGGACGAACGGACCCGATCGCATCACCCGGCGGTACTACGATGGTGACGACCGAATCGTGCGCGTGGAAAGTGGGGTCGGCAGCCCCGCCGTGTCGAACGAATATGTGGCCACTTTCCGCCCCAACGGACCGACCGAAACGCTGACCGACGGGGAAAGTAACCGTACGACCTATATCTATGACGGGCACGACCGGCTGCTGCAGACCCGCTATCCGCACAAGACGACGAAGAACTACTCGAACCCGTCGGATTACGAACAGCTGACTTACGATGCTGCCAGCAATGTCACCGCGCGCCGGGTGCGGGATGGGCAGTCGATCGCGTATAGTTACGACGCACTCAATCGCTTGATATCGAAAAACCTGCCTAGCACAGAACCGGACGCATCCTATAGTTACGATCTCGTCGGGCGCCTTACGAGCGCCGTGCAGAACGGTCAGACTTTGAGCTTCGCGCATGACGCGCTTGGCAGGAACACCAGCCAGGCCGGACCTTTCGGCACGGTCAGTTACCAGTATGACACGGCCGGTCGCCGCACGCGGATGACGTGGCCGGACGGGTTCTTCGTCACCTATGACTACCATGTCGATGGATCGGTGAAGGCGATCCGCGAAAACGGCGGGCTGGCACTGGCGACCTACGCCTATGACCTTCATGGGCAGCCCACCACAGTAACGAGCGGTAATGGCACCACGCAAAACCTGACGTTCGATCCGCTGGGCCAGCTGACCTCGCTCGCCACGAACCTTGCTGGCACCGCGGCAGACAACACGCGCAGCCTTGCCTACAATCCTGCCGGACAGATCGCTCAGGTTACGCAGTCCAACGATGCTTACGCGTTCGGCGGTCTGGTGAACGTCGATCGTCCTTACAGCGTGAACGGGCTAAACCAGCTGACGCAATCGGGGCCGGTGCCGCTGGGCTACGACGCGCGCGGCAACCTGACCTCATCGGGCAGCGACGGGTTCACCTATTCGAGCGAGAACTTCCTGACCGGCAAGACTGGCGCGGTAACGATGTCCTACGATCCCGTGGGACGGCTGTATCAGACGAGCGGGCTTGCCGCAGGCGGGGCGATCAACCGCTTCGCCTATGACGGGGTGGATATGATCGGCGAGTACAACGCTGCGAACCAGCTGCAGCGGCGCTACGTTCACGGTCCAGGTGTAGACAACCCGATTGTGTGGTATGAGGGCGCTGGCACGGCCGACCGCCGCTACCTCCATGCAGACGAGCGCGGCAGTATCATCGCTGCGTCGAACGGTATGGGCGGACTGATAGGAGCGAACGCCTATGATGAGTATGGCATACCCGACGCGGACAATATCGGCCGGTTCCAGTATACCGGCCAGACATTTATCCCCGAGGCGGGCCTGTATTACTACAAGGCCCGGTTCTACTCCCCCACGCTGGGCCGGTTCATGCAGACCGACCCCATCGGCTATGGCGATGGCATGAACATGTATGCCTATGTCGGGAATGATCCGGTGAACTTTGTCGATCCGACTGGGCTAGAAACGACTTGTACTCCTGGGGTGAGAACCAAATGGGTTTGGGATAAAAACAAAGATGGAGTTGGCCAACCTAACGAACCTTTCGCTTTCTACACTCAAGGCATTGGAAAATGTGAAGATGACGGTCAGTTGGGTATGATAACGGTTACCGGGCGACGTATCTCCGATGAGGGCGGTGGTGCCAAGAACATATTCCGCTGTCCAAAGCCGCCTATAGATCGTCCAGTAGGGTCTATAGGTACGTTAGCCGGAGCAGGCATCGTCGCTGGAAAGTCGGGCCTTGGATTTGCTTTAGACATATTCGAATCTGCAGCTAATGATTTTTCAGCAAAGCGATATCCAAATTTACCGACCGCGAGCAATGTTCGTGATGCTAGTAGGCACTTCCATCTCGCCTTTTCGATGAGCCGTATGAGTGGTCCAGCAAGCGCAACCCAAATTCTAAATGCAATTGAGGTCATAGGAGGTAATCCCAAACCCGATCAGCAAATGGACACATTTAATAATTTCGTCGGTGTTTCTATGGCACAGGATCCCTTACTCAGTGGGACGTCCGTATCCGTAGCTTTCGATGTCGCGTTGGCAGCAGGATGCCTACAGATTAAAACTGAATAATTGGGTCAAGATATTATGTCGTATTTAGATAATAAATCGAAATTTTTCGGTATTATTTTTACTATTTTATTTTTGTTGCTAATTTTTTTGTTATTTTTTCTATATTTGGCTTTCGAATTTTCTGAGTGGTGAATAAAGGTTTTATTTCCATTTAAATCTACTTCAGGGCCTGTTGACAATAGTAGCGCGGTCCTAATTGCAACAATCTAGTGAATGTCGATCGTCCCTACAGCGTGAACGGCCTGAACCAGCTAACGCAATCGGGTGCGGTGCCGCTGGGCTATGATGCGCGCGGCAACCTCACCTCGTCGGGTAGCGACGGGTTTACCTATTCGAGCGAGAACTTCCTGACCGGCAAGGCGGGCGCGGTGGCGATGTCCTACGATCCTGTGGGCCGGCTGTATCAGACGAGCGGGCTTGCCGCAGGCGGAACGATCACCCGCTTCGCCTATGACGGGGTGGATATCATCGGCGAGTACAACGCTGCGAACCAACTGCAGTGGCGCTACGTTCACGGCCCTGGTGTAGACAACCCGATTGTGTGGTATGAGGGCGCCGGCACGACCGACCGCCGCTACCTCCATGCGGACGAACGCGGCAGCATTGTGGCGATATCGAACGCTTCCGGTGGAGCGATAGGGATCAACGCCTATGACAAGTATGGCATACCCGATGCGGACAATATCGGCCGGTTCCAGTATACCGGCCAGACGTTCATCCCAGAGGCTGGTCTGTATTACTACAAGGCCCGGTTCTACTCCCCCACCCTCGGAAGGTTCATGCAGACCGATCCCATCGGTTATAGCGACGGCATAAACATGTATGCCTATGTCGGGAATGATCCGGTGAACTTCGTCGATCCGACTGGAACAAAAAAAGTGAAGTGTTCCAATGGCGACGAAATCTTCGTTCCCGATCACTACACGCCGAAGCAAGTTAAAAAAGAATGTGGTCGTTCATCGAGCGGTGGAATCGTAGCGGGCGGAATGAGGGCTGGTGGCGGCGGAGGTGGTGGTGGGCTATTTTTTGCGGGTGGCGGCGGATCTTCGGGGCCACCCGATATCCCAATCGTCGTTTCGCCGCAAAATGGACTGCTGGATGATCTGAAAAATGCCTATTGCTCCCTGCCTTCATTTGGCGGCGGTGTCTCCGCTGGGGGCTATGCTGGCCTAGGGGGCGGCGTCACTGGAGAGGCAGCTTTTGATCCGTCGAGTGGCCGGATTTCGCTTTCAGCTGGATTGAACGTCGGTGTCGGTGTCGGATTCTCTGTCGCAGGAACGGGCAATACTGGGCGAGGAGTCTCAAGTGCACCTGTGTTTGGAAGTGTTGGCGTAAATTCAAATGTTGCTGCTGGACCGGTTCGCGCTGGTGTTGTAGTAACACTGATCGACAGTTCTGGATTCAATTTTCGCAATAACGGCGTAAATGGCGGGTTACGTGCTGGGGGCGGCCTCACTGCAAATGCCAACTTGACCGCGCGCGGCGGCACTGCATTTCAAATCCTTCCGAGCTGCAAATGATGGTTTCGTCAGCTAAGGCTGCCCGCTTGCTGGTGAAGATTGGAGCTGTCGTTATTGTTTTGATGTTTGTCGAGTATATTGCGTTTCGGACATTCTTTTCACTGATTGCGTTCGTGCTTGTGGCTCTCCCGATTTTTACGATCAAATGCCAGAATTGCAGAACACCGATATACGATCAGCGCATCGCTCCGCACGTGAGAGGCTTCGATTTGCGCGTACTTGAACGATGTCCGGTTTGCGGGGAGCCAATGTTGCGAAAAGAGAAGCGATTATCATAATCGCACGGGGCACCCGCTTTGAGGGCTTCCGATTGAACAAGCGTATGCTCTCTCGTCCAGTTCAGGCTCGTTAACCGGATCGCAGCCTAAAAGTGATGGACTTTCTGGCATACCGTACGCAGCGGCTTTCCTAGGACGCTTTAAAGAGCACTTCCCGACCTGCAAGACCGGCGCGGTGACGATGTCCTACGATCCAGTGGGCCGGCTTTATCAGACAACCGGACTTGCTGCAGGCGGCGCCATCACCCGCTCCGCCTACAACAGGGTGGATATGATCTTCGAGTACAACGCGTCGAACCAGCTGCCACGGCGCTAGGTCTGCACGAGCAATCCTTTGGATTCTGATGTTCGTTTTCGATTTCCCGACTTCTGGTCTGAACGCTTGTAAGTAGGGCGCAACGCTGCTGTTCGGCTCATCGAAAAGAAGGCAACAGGCGGTTATCGTTCATTCGGCCAATCATTTTTTCTCTGCATTCCCGCTTGGGAAGCGCCATCGGCAAATGATCTGTCTTTAAGAACGGTTCGATAGCGCGGAGGAAGTCCATCGTTGAGCATATCGTACATTTTCTGTTCGAAATGCCATTGCTCCTGCAGCCAAACTTTCTTGTCGGGTTTCCGGGCCCGGCGGTAGGCGTTGGCAAATTCCGACACTTCACCCTGCGCGTTATTTCGCCTAGCCAACATACGATCCCACTCTCGCTTGTCGTCCTTTGTTTGAGGGCCGAGAATATACGCTTTGGGAGTGACCATATCGAGGTAAATGTCATCGGGGTGCGGGATGATGGCTGGCTCTGGCTCGCCCGCAGCAGGCGCGCGTTCGATGGCTCGTTCAGCGTCCGCCTTATACTCCATCATAGTCTTCATGTGTTCGGTGCGCGTTTCGCGATCGGCACTCTCAATACCCTGAACAAGCTCGGCGATAAGGCGTTGAGCGAACCGGTCGCCTTTGACCGCCTTGACGCTCATGGACCGGAACACTGCCTGAATAGCTGGAAGCTGTATCGTGGTGTCACCCTCACGCAATGTAACCGGCCGGTACACTTCTTCCATCAACATCTGGTTGGCAGGCTGTGTGCCGAACTCCAAAGTGTGCGACTGGGGTACCCGGTTTTTGGAGCCCTTGGGACGACCCTTTGGGTTGCCTGATCGACCTTTCTGAAATCTGTGTTCGGGTGGAGGCTTGCCATGGCCTACCGCGTATTCCTCGGATGTCACACGCGTCATGCTGCTATGCCCACAATGCAGCGCACGCCCCGATGCTCAGTTAGGGTCTCAAAGCTTTCACCGGTTTCAGCCAGAATAGCCTTCTTTCCAGTGTAAACTTCCCAGCGCCGAACAATCGTATCGCAATAGGCGGGATCGTATTCGATGAGCCGAGCGCTTCGCCCGGTCTTTTCTGCCGCTATTAGCGTGGAACCCGAACCGCCGAACCCGTCCAGTGTAATTTCTCCCCGACGCGAGCAGTCCCGGATCGCATCGGCAATCAGCGCGACCGGCTTGACCGTTGGATGCATCGCCAGTTCTTCGGAACGGTTGGCGCCGATCGAGCTGATGCCGGCATAATCCCATACATTGGTGCGGTAGCGGCCAGTCTGGCCCAAGCCAAAGCTGTTGGTGTGTGCTGCACTCCCGTTCTTGAACACGAACACGAGTTCATGCTTCGAGCGATAGAAAGCGCCCATCCCGCCATTGGTCTTGTTCCAAACAACCAGATTCTTAAGCTCGGCGAAGCAAGCCTCGCCGGCTTCGAGCAGTTCGCCCATATGGCGCCAGTCCATGCAGACAAACGCAATGGCGCCATCACGCATAACGCGAGACATGTTGCCAAGCGTATCTGTCAGGAATGCCACAAACTGCGACCGGTTCATCTCGCCAGAAGCGAAAGCAAACTCGCGGTGTTTTACCGAGCCAAGACCGCAGACGTTACCATCTATGGCAACATTGTAAGGCGGATCAGTGAAAACGAGATCTGCTTTCTCGCCGTTCATAAGCTTCGCCATTTCATCGAGACTTCGGCTGTCGCCGCACAGCAAACGGTGCCGGCCCAGCTGCCACATATCGCCCATGCGTGAGATGGGGAGGGGGGAAGGATCTGGTATGGCGTCTTCCGGGGCGTCAGTACCGTCAGGATTAGCATCCGCGGCCTCGTCCAACACCAAGTCGACCTCTGCAAGACTGAACCCGGTAATTTCGACATCGAACTCCAGATCGATCAGCGCCTGCAGTTCAATCGCAAGGACTTCCTTGTCCCAACCTGCACTCAGCGCCAGCCTATTGTCGGCAAGAATGTAAGCGCGGCGCTCTGCCTCCGACAGGTGCGACAAAGCTAACGTCGGCACTTGTTTCATTCCCAGCAGCCTAGCTGCTTCAACCCGGCCGTGTCCGGCAATGATTTCGCCTGCATCTGATACCAGCACTGGGTTGGTGAAGCCGAACCGCTCGATCGATGCCGCTATCTGCTTCACCTGCTTTATGGAGTGGGTTCGCGCGTTGCGCGCATACGGCTTCAGACTGCCAACGTTCTGCTCGAGTATTGCCTGTCCCGACATCGAATCATCCTTTCCGATTTGATCGTTACCGTACAACTGAACTGAACGCTTGCCATTGTCAACCCGGCGCATATGATAGTGTCTCCCCATGGTGAACGGAAAACTCATGAGCTTCGCGCAGCGTCTTGCCGATCTACGCCTGTCCAACCGCCTCTCCTTGCAACAGGTCGCCGACCGTGTTGGCATCTCAAAGGCGCATGTTTGGAATCTGGAAAAGGGTCAGGCTGACAACCCCTCGATGGAGCTTGTTGTGAAGTTTGCCGACCTGTTCCGGGTACGTGTGGCTGATCTGGTTGGCGAAAATCCCAATGCTGCAGACCAGGAACCGGAGATGGTCGCCATGTTCCGCGACCTGAAAAAACTCGATACGCGCGATCGGGAAACTATCCGCGTGTTGATGAACCAACTTAAGGACGCCGACGCAAAGAACCGGCCGTGATGATCGGTCGCCTTGATCTCGATGGACTGGGCTCACCAGCGGTGATCGCGGCAAAGATCCACGAACTGATTACCGACATGCCGGCAGAGGTGCCCCTCGAACAACTTTGCGCTCTGCTCGGCATTATTTCAATTGAGGACATTAATGCTGATGGATTTGAAGCTGCTCTCATTATGGATGAGCTTAAAGCGTCGGGAGCCATCCTACTGGCATCCGGACGCTCGCAACAACGGCGACGGTTCTCTATTGCTCACGAACTGGGTCATTTTTTGATCCCGACCCACCGACCGAAACCGGATCGGCCATTTTCGTGTTCGCTCGAAGATCTGCATCGCGTCAGCGCGAAAGATCGTGATCGCCGCCGCCGCATCGAGGCTGAAGCCAACCGGTTTGCTGCGCATCTGTTGATGCCGCCAAAGTTAATTCGTGCACGAATGGGGCAAGAGGAAGCTTGCCTCGAAACTATTGTGTCAATGGCTCGGGATTTGAACGTCAGCAAAGAAGCCATGGCGCGCGCATGGGTCGATGCCAGCCGTGAACCGGTCGCTGTTGTCATCGCAAAGGGCGGTTTGATCCTGCGGCAATATCGTAGCGAAGACTTTCCGTGGCTGCGGACCAACAAGAGTGATCAACTTCCGCAGGGGTCATTTGCAGCTGACTATATTGCCCCGCCGGGCGAGTATTCAAATACTGAGGAAATCGACGCTGACATCTGGCTTGGCGAACGCGATGCTGCGCGCGTGTTGCTCCTTACCGAACAGGTTGTAGCACAGCAGCAGAAGTATGTCATGATCCTCCTGTTGGCCGAGCTGGACGAAGACGAATAGTCGCCTATTTGGCTGGACGGACCTTACTTCCAAATCCGCTGATATCGTTTGTTGCAATCCCTGATCAAGGGATCCCATTTCCCTGATACGTCTAATTAAATTCCCTGTTATGAGAGTAGGGAAATTCCTCTCATAACAGCGGATTTCTGCGCCTGACGAAGGACTGCGTAGGTGAAAACGGTAGCAAGAATATAAGTTTTCCCTGTATTTCTATGAATAACAGGGAAATTACGGAAGAGACAGGTTCCCTCGATACTGCGTGGCGCACCAAACAGTTTACAAGAGAAACTGCTATCATCACAGGCGCGCTCGACCGGAGCCCACCTTTCACGAAGTTAGCTCGGTATGTAAGCCTCGGTGGCGTCGTGTTGGGAGTGCAAGGCAGTCATCCGACCCTTGGGATCACGGTTCGCGCGATCCTTGCTCGTTGATGCGCGGTATCGCGGCTATGATTTGAAATTGCGATAAGCAAACATTTGCCCAGCATAGGGAGAACAAAAGACTCCCGCCTTTCCATGACGCCAATTAATGCGCTGGTAATTTTGATGGCCGTCGTGAAGCGTTAGGCGCCAGGGGCTTAGAGCCATCGAAAAAATTGAAGATTCAGCCCAGCCTGCGCTGACGGGCCAGGCACCTCGTCCGAACCAACCGTTTTGTAAAGTGCTAGAATGTTGCGTCGATTAAAATGATCGACTGATTACTAGTCATTCTAAAAATAAACCAGTATTTTAGACACCTTCGGGCGGTAGATACCTGCTGGCTAGAAAGAATGCAGGGGCTGGCATGAACCCAGCTCCTGCATTCAAGTTGTTGGACGATCAGCTGTTAAGCAAAAACAGAACGGCCAAGAAAATACCAAAACCGCCACCGAGTATGACACTAACAATCTTCTCGTTCTGGCTCAATTTGACCCCGCGAGGAAGACGAATTGACCCTAAACAGAAATGAGACGATCTGGTTTCTGCTTTGCTAAGTAGATCGAAAGACATGCGAATTAGTCCCGGTTTAAGGCTGTCGTAGCGCCAGCAACACCGGCCGCGCCTCCGAGCCCTACCGCTGCCGTCTTGGCAGCAGTGCTAAGCTTCACTGCGGGCACTACAAGAAATCCAAACCAGATAGGACCTCCTGCAACGACTTCCAGTTCATTGGACTTTAGTTCTTTAATCATTACAAATACCTTTCAGCATAGAATTGGACGAGTTAAGAAACGGCGCGTACGACCCTGTCAGCGGCCACTGTAAGTGCCGCACCGGCGCCTGCTGCAGCGGTTGCGTAACCTGCAAATTTGGCTATCTTTACGACCGCGACCGGTATAAAAATTGGACCACCGGCAACGTGTTCGATATCACGGGTCGACAGGGTTTGAATCCCGTAATTTACAGGTGTGTGTGTTGGGTTCAAAGTATGGTTCATCGTAAACTCCTTTAAAAAACAAGTAGTGCAATCAACCTTGTGTTGCGACATCGTTGTGCAGGCTACTGGTCGATAGGTCTAATAAAAATGAGTGTGATTCTTGATAAGCTGCACTTATGGATTAGAGGCGCAAGAGAATGGCGGTGGTGAATAAAAGCTAAAATAAGGATTTATAATATTGAATCGTAAACAATGGGCGTGGGGAAGGTAACGGTTTCAGAATATGCCTACAATCCGTCAATTCGAGTATCTGGTTGCGGTTGCCGATACGTTGCATTTCGGCAAAGCTGCAGAGAACTCCAACGTGTCTCAGCCTGGACTGAGCCAGCAATTGCAGCAGTTGGAGTTTCGCTTGGGCGCGACCCTATTCATTAGGTCCGGTCGATCGGTTGTGATTACTCCGATTGGAGAAAAGGTGGTCGAAAAAGCGAGAACCTTGCTCCAAAATTTGTCAGACATTCACGATGTTGCGCGAAACGAATCCAAAGATATCAGCGGCCATTATCGCCTGGGAATAACACCCACTCTTGGACCTTATCTGCTACCCGCAACGCGCAAGGCTCTTGTCGAAGAGATCCCGAATGTTGAGCTTTCCATAACAGAGGCTTTACCCGATCGAAGTCTGGATGCATTGACGCGTCACGAACTGGACTTTGTCATCGCTACGTTACCCTCAAAGCAAGACGGAATCGAGTTGGTCCCTCTGTTCGAGGAACCGCTTCATATTATCGGTTCAAGAGATCACGCGATCTTTGCGGTGGACGGCGCTGCGACAAGGGATATGAAAGGCGCCCAGATCTACTCTCTCGATCTTCGCCACCCACTAGCTCTAGTGACTAAGGCTGTGTGTGAAGAATTCGGGGCGACCCTGATTGCGGAATATCAAGGAACCAACTTGGATAATCTTCGAAAGATGGCGGCCACAGGCACTTGTTTCGCTTTGTTGCCGGAGCTCTATTTGCTATCGGAAAACAACGATCAGTCGCAGGTACGTATACTTAAACTGACAGACTGGAGTTTATCGCGAAAATTTTACGGAGTTTGGCGTAAAGGCTGTCCTGCAGAAAGGAATATCAAGACAATTGCCAAAATTATCCGTCAGACTGCTCTTAAGGAATTGCAGGCGGGCTTTGGATATTAGAACTGATATCTCACAACTGCACGCCGTCTCCGTTGTAGCGTTCATATGTGCCGTGCCTTCATCCATGTTGAGCAGTTTCGGGTGCCGGTAGGGCGCGTGCCAGCAGGATGCACTGCTTCTTTCCACTGGAGAGTGCCAAACCCACGTCGTCTACAGGCGTTCATACTGCATCGGCATGCAATGGATTAGCTCTCATGCTGATATTGGGTTGTTGAAATCCAATTGTGGGCTTCCGGCCAGCCACCATCCATTCCCGACCATCGGGGTATGAAATTTTCCGAGCAATGGAGTTCTTCGCTATCGATGAAAGACTGGCAGCCCACAGGCCAAAGCTTCATCCACAACATGGCGCGAGAAACAGGACCATTCTCGCCCGAGAATAGCGGGACCTCAAACGCTCTGCGATAAGTGAAAAACCTGTATACTCGCGATGCACTATTCCGTCGATTATGAACCGTTCTTGGTCTTGGAAGGGCCAGGAGTAGGCATTCTGCAAGATGAACTCATGGTTCGCATGCTTGAACACCCACGTTTGACCATGGAAGTCGCGAGCGGTCACCATTAATCACGCTTGTTACTACCTTTCAAAACGGTGTCAGACCACTCAACAATCGATGGAAACAATGCATGAAATAAAAGAGGCAATGAGAGAATAGGTACTAGCATCACTAATATATTGGGGTCGGCCGGATCGACATAGGCACTGTATGCATAAAATGCGCCGAGCAGACAGAGTACAACTGCGGCACTCTTACCGAGCATCCGCCCGAAAACCGAAGCTGGCCAGTCATCCCTCTTCGGTTCTGTATTTATCTCTCGGGACATCGACTGGTCGATCTCTAGCTTGACTGCGACGAAGTTGAAGTCGTCCCACTTACCGCGGTGCCACCAACTGCGCGCTGAGCGGTTCGCTTCGCGGAATGCCCCCATGATGCGAGCTTCAACATATCTTACCGCCAATCCACCGAGCACAGGCAAAGCCGGCCCCAGTCCTGCACTGACTGGGTCTTTTCTTTATTCGACAAAACTTGAACGTCACTCATGTGCCTTCTCCGGTTCACCCTGCAACATTCGCAGGATTGTCGAAATCCAGGAAGAACTGTGCGCATTTGGATCAAAGCGCGCTAGACATTTCCCGATGCGGTCCGACATCACGATTTACAAAAGACAAATTGCTAGAGGAGCCCGGCCCGCACTTAATATGACCCAGAAAAACGCCAAGCGTTCCTGATTGCAAATGAATGTTTGTTATTCTGATCGATTGTTGTTTCTGCTCAACCCCTCGGTGAAGTTTCGCCCATCGCTTCCGCCTGCATTCGCTCCACCTCTTCAGGTGTAAAGATCCGCCCCCCTGCAGCAATCAGCACGCGGTCTGCTGCAGCGATCGTCTCCGCCCGGTGTGCAATTACGATGCGCGTCATCCCTAGACTGTTCACGGTTTCGTTGACAACAGCCTCTGTCGCGGCATCCAGGTGGGCAGTGCCCTCGTCCATAATCAATAGTTTCGGACGGCGATAAAGGGCGCGCGCCAACAGCACACGTTGTTTTTGGCCGCCGGACAGCGCGGACCCCATGTCGCCTACCAGGCTTTCGTATTGCATCGGCATTGCCAGAATCTCTTGTTCGATGGCGGCCGCCCGAGCAGCTTCGGCGATGCGGTCCATATCGGGCGCCTCATCGAACAGCGCGATATTGTCGGCGATCGAGCCTGCAAACAACGTATCGTCCTGCAGCACCGCTCCCACCTGCTCGTGAAAGCTTTTGTACCCAAATCTATCCAGTGTCTGACCATCGACCAGCATTTCCCCGCTGTCGGGCTCGACAAGGCCAAGCAGGATCTTGACCAGCGTGGACTTACCTCCGCCGGACGGGCCGGTGATTGCCACATGCTCTCCCGGCTCCACGGTCAGGTTTACACCGTCCAGCACCATCGGATCATTGGGTGCGTATCGAAAGCGGATATCCTTCAATTCAATCTTTCCGCGCAGTTCTGTATGCGCCTCGGCGCTCAATCCGAAGCTCACGTCTTCGTTGGAAAGCGCGATATCGGAGAGCCTCTCGAGGTGCAGGCCTATCATACGGAACGCGATGAATTGATCGACCAGCCCGGCTGATTTCTGGGTAAATTGTGTCTTGTAGGCCATGTAGGCGAATACCATGCCGACGCTGAATCCGCCTTCAAGCACGAAGCCGATGGCGAGAAAGACGGTCACGATATTTTCGATGCCAAACAGAAGGCCGTTGGCGGTTTGCTGCCAGATACCGATACGCGCCTGTCGTACATCGGCGTTGACGTTGTCGGTAAGCTTTCCCTGCCAGACCGCATGCCGGAGTGTTTCACGGTTGAACAGCCGAAGTGCCGTCATTCCGCGCAGCGTTTCGATGAGCGTTGTCTGTTCCGCTGCACCGGTGGTTATGGTTTCCTCGATCGCATCGCGCTCGAAAGCAAAGGAGATGATTCGAACCAGCAAGTATATGGTGAAGGCCGCCAAGGCGATCAGCGCCAGAGTAGCGCTGTAGAAAAACATGACGGTCAATGTGAGAATCGCCATGATGCCATCGATCAGCGCTGCAATCGCTCCAGTCAGAAGCAGGTCCTGGATCGGGCTGATCGACTGGAAGCGGGAAAGGATATCACCAACATGGCGCTTCTCGAACCAGTCGATCGGAAGACGAAACAGGCGCCGGGCAATATTGCTGGCAAGGCCATATCCAAGCGACGTGCCTGCCCACAGCAGAACGAATGATCGCAGCAGGTTCGCTGCGACATTGATCAGCATGAACAGGCCGAAGCCGAGCGCCAGCACAATCAGAAGATCGCGGTCCTGCGAAGGCAGAACGCGGTCGATCGCCAGTTGCATGTAATAGGGGGATGCGAGCACAAACGCCTGCAGCACTATGCTCAACAAAAGCGTCTGCACGAGAGCACGTTTCAGCCCGGTCATGCTGCCCCAGAGCTGTGAAAGGCGCAATCGTTCGCGATTATCCTGCCGGTCGAAATCGGCAGTAGGACGCAGTTCGAGAGCTACCCCGCTGAAATGTCTGGATACCTCCTGCAGCGGCAGCCATTTGGTGTTGCTGGCAGGATTGTGGATGAGCGCCCGCCCACGCTCTACCTTTTCCAGAACGACGTAGTGGTTGAGATCCCAGTGCAGCACGGCCGGAAGATGCAGATTGCCAAGTTCTTCCAGCGGTAGCTTGACGGCGCGTGGAGACAACCCGATGCGGTCTCCAATCGCCATCAGGGCTTTAAGCGGAGCCCCGCGCATGGAAACGGCGAAACGCCGGCGCATCGAGCCGAGATCGATGCGAAAGCCGTGATAGTTGGCGATCATTGCCAAGCTGGCGATTCCGCATTCCGCAACTTCGGTCTGGCGTATCAGCTTGACTCGGCCTTGCGAGAAAAAGCCGAGCTGGAGTGGACTGCTCATCTACCGCTTCCCGACGGCAAAAAGCGGTTCGAAGAGCCAGCGGATAAGGCTCTGCTCTTCCGTGGTTATGCGCGCGGTCAGGGTCATGCCGGCGATCAGTTCTTCTTCGTTGCCATAGGCCTCGATGCTGTCCTGCTCCATCGCCACCGTTACGATATAGACCGGTACTCTGACACCGGAATTGTCCGACTGAACTACGGGCGCGTTGGTGATATCGAGTATTCGGCCCGGAACGGTCCCGAAACGTTGGTAAGGAAAGGCGTCGGGTGCCAGGCTGACCTCTTGACCAACTTCCAGAAAGCCGATTGCAGCAGAAGGTACATACAGTTCGGCGCGCAATTCCGACCCGCTTGGCACAATCAGCATGATGGGTGACTGGGGAGTGACCGCCTGACCTGATCGTGCGGTAAGTGCGGTGACCGCGCCTGCGATCGGGGCTGCCAGACTGTAAGCATCCGAGGCTTCGGCCGATGTTCGCCGCTGCAGAATATCGGATCGCTCGCCGGACAAGGCGGCAATCTGTGCATCATTCGCGGCACTCGTTTGCCGCATAGCTGCTTGCGCTTCGGAAATCGCGGCTCGGCGTGTTGCCAATGTTTGCTGCATCTGGCCAAGTTGCTGCTGGCGGAGCAGGAAAGTTTCCTCGCGCTGAAGCAAATCCTGCCGGCTGATGAAACCGCGCTCCACAATGGGCCGCGCCCGCTCAAGTTCCCGGCGCGCCGTTTCGACAAGACCTTGCTGTACGCCGATCTGCCCGTTCAGACTGGCAATTTCGGCTTCGAGCCCGGCGATACGATTACTGAGTTGCTGACGTTCGGCAGCTTCTGCCGCGCGAATGCTTTTCTGCCGCAAACGCAGATCGTTCTCCTGCGTCGACAACGATGCCAAAATCTGCGCCGAAGTGTTGCCGCCACCAGCAAGGTCCTCGCCAGTGCGGATCAACGCAAGACGCTCGCCGCTTGCAATCTGCTGTCCCTGGGAGACCGACAAGCTCTCGATGACGCCGGGGCGGGTCGGCACAATCTGCGCAACGCCCCCCTCTGGAACGATGATACCTGTCACAGTCTCTATCCGTGAATAGCTTGCAATCGACAGAAAGAAGATCGCAGCGGCGACGATGAGAAAGAAAAGGCCGCCAATCGCCTGCCAGGAAACAGGCAATGCCATTTGCACATCGCCATGAAGTTTGTCCGAGCGATGTTCGAGCGCTTCCTTACGAAACAAGTCCATGCCCCGAAAAAGCACGAAACAAAAAAATCTGCAATAATCATCGTGTGCGAAGGTCTTCTAGACTGATGCTCACGCGATTGTCTTGTTTCGTCAGGCCTGGCGAGATGCCTATCGGCTCCAGCAATGCTGGAAGTGCAAGAGAGGTTCGAATAACAAACAGCGATATAGCACAATAAATCGGAGTTGACGGGCCACAGGATGGCTCTTTTCCATAGCACCTCAAGGCTTACATCTCTCGTGACTGCCATTGGGTGATTCTGCTTGGCGCGTCGCAATATGCTAAGCCGGTTGCATGACCGATGACGGCAGAACAAGGGATCGACTGGTAGCGGCGCTATACACCGCCGCCATTCACCCCCATCGGCTTTCGGACTATCTACGGGCGTGGGACGATTTCATTCTGAAACGTCATGTGAAGCATGGCGGAAGGAATTTGCGCGAGGTCGTGTTGGCGCAGGCATTGGCGGACGACGTATTTCCGGCCCACGAATTATTCGAATTGAAGCGACAGCAAAAACGCGCCGAAAATGCGTCTGGATCGTGGGTAGGCGCCGAAACTACGCTCGGGATCGCGGTGGATGAAAGCATCTGCGAGTGTGATCCCCGTACCGCGACCAAATTTGGCATAATGGCTGGTGAACCGCTTTCATGCCTATCTCTCGAAGCTACCGCTACAGGACGCCTGCGAGAAGCGATACGTGACGTTACCGGCGCAAAGCAGTCCGCCTTTTCGCCATTCATCGTCATAATCTATGATGGCGACGGACATCCCGTCCCATTCTTCTGTGAACGTGCAAACCACCAAAGCGTGCAGAGGTCGGGCCGTATGTCCGATCCACTAGCGCCTGCCTTAATCCTGCGGTCGTGCGTTACCGAGTGGAATGAATTCGGTTCGGACCTGCTAGTCGAAGCTTTCGGGCTGACGCAGGCGGAGGTCGAAATACTCAAATCACTCTGCGGCGGCATGAACACTGCGGATATAGCCGAAGAGCGAGGGCGTTCGCCGGAAACCGTTAGGCGCCAGATCAAGGCTATCATGGCCAAGTCCGACATCCATTCACAAAGCGATCTGATGAGGCTGGTTACGGGCATCCTGAATTTGTGCGGCCATCGCACGCGACAACTGCCAGCAGGCGCATCGGCGGCCTTCGCCCCAAACGATGGCTATCTCTTCGATCAAAGCGATGTCGGCGGTGGAAGGCAGGTCGAGTATATTCGATATGGCGACCTGAAAGGCGTGCCGGTGTTGCTGTTTCAGCCCAACAGCCTGCCGATCATGCCGCACAGCTTCGTCGCAGCCGCCAAACGAAGCGGCCTTCAGATCGTGGCGCCGTTCAAGCCGGGCGCATTGGGCTCTTCGCAGCAAGAAGTGTTCGATCCATATGCCCATGCAAGCGATGCATCCAAAATCATGGAGCAGCTGGAGTTTTCGGAATATTGGGTCGTCGGGCACAATATGGGAGGGATCTATGCCCTGATGGCTGCCGCGCAGGCCCCGGCGCGTGTGGGTGGAATTGCCATGATAGACACCGGCGCTCCGATCAGGGACGAACGAAGTATCAGGCAGATGCCGCCGACCGCCTACCGGACTTTCTCCGCAGCCCGCGACGCGCCGGAAATGCTTTATCCACCCTATGCGATCGCTGCCGACCTCTTCTTCTCAGACGCTCAGGGACGGGCGGAGATTATGCAATTGGCACATGCGGAATCGGCAACCGATCTTTCTCTGCTCGAAGATCCTGCCATCCGGCAATGCGTCGAACATAATCTGGAATACACGCTTTCCGATGCAACGCGGGCGGTCGACGATCTCGTCCTCTGGATGCAGGACTGGACGCCGTGGCTGCAAAAGATCGGGCCGGATTGCCCGGCCCTTATGCTGCACGGGGAAGCGCATGACTGGCTTCCGTTTGGCGACGTTGCACGGTTCGCGAAAATGCACCCCAACATACAGGTTGCCAGGATCGAGGGCGCGGGACAGCTCGGTCTCTATGCGCAGCCCGAATTCGTGCTCGATAGGCTTGCAGCTGCGATGACGCACCGATCCTGCTCTGATTGATGCCTGTGCGGTGCGTTACCCAAACGGGTCATGACCGGTCGCTTCTCGTCAGCTTACATCCGGGTCGAAACTTGTCCGACTCAGGCTAACAGGAGCGAGCACATGTCCGATGTCAGATTGGAAGACGGCGTAGTCGCGGTGGAAGGTCACCTTCGTGTCGAAGGCCCGGATATCAAACTGGATGAGCGAACTCGGCGCGACCCGGAAAACTCGGCGCGCCATCGTAGAGCGCTTGTCCATGGTTCGAACGATGAGCTGATCGTAAACTTTGCAAACGACTTCAACAGTGTAACGATCAATGCGCGGGACGATGCTGCCATCCGGCTGAAGGGCGGTACCATTCACCTGGATGGCGATACGAGAGTGCAGGACCTCGAACTCGCAACGATCATCAGGATGCTGCTCGAAGAACGGCGCTCAATCATGGCGGCGATCAACGGTATCGAGCGCCATCTCGGTATGCCGGTCAGTATTCTGAACAGCGAGATCGACATACCCGATATCGATACGGACATCGATATCGACCTTCCCAGACCGCGTATTCCGCGTCCGCGCATATAGGCCGGACGCCCGAAAGCAGATCAATCCAATCGAAGGGAAAGCGCAATGTCCTTTGCCCGAATAGCACGCCGGATCGACCCGGTTGTGCCTGCATCGCGGCTATCCAGCCTGCTGCGCCAACATACCGGCGAGCGCCCGCTGACCTCGCTTGGAGAGGTGGAACGACGCCATTCTCATCCCGGCCGTTCGCAGCAGCGTTTCCTGATCCTGAACACCTATTTGATGGACGTCTTGTGGGGTGACGGGGAGAAGCCGGCCGTCGACGTTCGGGACGGCGAGACCGGTACCTACACCGCTGAAAATTACGACCTCGTCTGCCTGAACGAAGTCTGGCACCGCGAAGAGCGACACGACCTGCTTGGCCGCTGGCCGAATAGTGCGCACATTCGCCACAAAAGCGGTGGGCGTGGCACGAATTTGAGAACAATGCTCGCCTCGGCGGGGCTGGTGACGATCTCCCGCGACTTCGAAATAGTCGCAAGCCACTTCCACGAATATATTGCGGATAGCGGGCAGGACCGGTTGGCTGGGAAGGGCTGCTTGTTGACGGTACTGACAGTGCCCGGTGCCGCATCTGCCGTCCCGAGTTCTCTCAACCTTTACAATACGCATTTTCAGGCAGGCGGATCGGATCGGTTCCGTCAGGTCATGGAACTTGCAAGGTTCATTGCCCGGACCCGGGATCAAGTGCGCGGCGATCTTGGCCGACCCGGTCGAAGGGGTTTGAACGGTATTGTGCTCGCAGGCGATTTCAACATCGACCGGCACACCGACGCGCAAGTCGACGTCGATCGCCTGTATGAAGAGTTCCGGGAATATCCCGCTTACCTTCGCGATGCCATGCGGCACGATGTGCAAGAGGATGGATCGTTTGGAGAACGCACTGCGCGCAAAAGCGAATATCAGTTCCTGAGAGACATAATGCGCGCCCTGGGCCTGCGCGATTTGTGGGTATGGCGCAATGGATCGCCGGGACACACATCGGATGTCCATCTGCGGCAGATCGGCGAAATCATTTGCCGGCCCGACCCTTCGAACCCCGGATTGTGTGACGATGCTTATGACGCAGCGTCGCTAGGCACGGATCCGCAAAGCACGGCGATCGACTACATCTTTGTTTCGCAAACGACCGACGCAATGAGCTTCAGCATGGATTTTACGCGCCCGCGTCGCCCGCGCACGGCTCGCAATCCGCGTGCGCCGGATTACCTCGATATCGCGTGGCTATCCGATCACCTCGGGATTTCCACCGACATCCTGATCAGTCCGCGACCGTGAGTTGATCGATGGTTTTGGCAGATACCCTCACGCTCGACGCTGGTGAATGGGAAAAAGGTCTCGTTCTCGCCCTGCTGTGTGCCATCGCCTACGATACGGACAACGCGTCGCGCCAGCGTAGGTTCGCCCGTATGGGCTTCGTGGAAAGGGGCAGCGTCAATCTCGGCATCAGCGCGATCAGCGGTCTCGATGCCTATTTCCTCGAACGGGGCGACGACAGGATCATCGTCTTTCGCGGATCGCAGGAGGCGGTCGACTGGTTCCACAATGCGCGCGCGGGCAAACGGCGTTTCGATGGTGTGAGGGTTCATCGCGGGTTCGCAGATTCGGCTGGGATATTCAAAGGTGCGTTTTTGCGGCGGCGGGCGCTCTTTACGGGAAGCCCGAACATCTGGTTGACTGGTCATAGTCTTGGCGGCGCCGTTGCGCAGCTCGCCGCATATTCCCTTGCGCTGACGGGCCGCAATATTGCCAACATTACCACTTTCGGCGCTCCGCGTGTCGGCGGCCCGCTCCGATGGGTCACCCCGTATCGCTCGCTGGGTCTGGGGCGGGTAACCTCGCGCTGGGTGAACGACCGGGATTTCGTTCCGCGGCTGCCCTTCTTCGTTCCTGGCATACGACCCGATGCGGGCTGGGCGCATACCGGTCCCCAGAACTATATCGATCTCGGCTCCTCGACGGTCCATTTCGGTGATACGCGGGTCCTGTTTCCGCCGGCACATGCCGTTGCAGCTTTGGCTCATCACCCGATCGTCGGATTCGGGACCGGCGAAACCAGTGGGTATGTCCGCAATATCTGTCGTCTGATGCCGGCTGGTCGGCGCATGGCGTTGCAGGAATCTGCCGATGCAAGCTTGCGCGAAAGCCTGGATGGACTTGCCCGTTTGACGGATGGCGATGCTCCGCCCGCGAGCAGCCTTTCCGCTTTCACGCCCGTTTATCGCCGACGGCCGACACTGGCCGAAACAGCCATTCATTTTCGATGAAAGGAACCGATCATGCCGCTTTTACAACGTAGGCAAAGGGAAACCATCGGCGGCCTGCGCGTCGTCATCAAACCGTTGGCACACGATTATGGCGAGTATTTCAAGCGATACGGGTGCCTGGTCACGATCCGCGCGAGACGGCGCAGACGTCAGGCGGCAGGGTGCACCGTGGCAATCCATAATCACTATTTCGGAAGCTTTCCTACAGGAGCACCGGGAAGCAGACCCACGATCGCCCTGTTGAGCGAAGATGGGACCCGATCCGAAAATGCCCGGCGGACCCGCCTTTCGCAGTACCGGATATTTGCAGGCAGCTCGCCCGCCCCGACCGGCGATTTTCCCGTTCGCGGAGTTTATATCCAAGTGGCTATTCGCATTGCGGACGACGAAAGGTACTTCACGTTCACGCG
Organism: Alteripontixanthobacter maritimus; assembly: GCF_003340475.1. Lineage (NCBI taxonomy): Bacteria > Pseudomonadati > Pseudomonadota > Alphaproteobacteria > Sphingomonadales > Erythrobacteraceae > Alteripontixanthobacter > Alteripontixanthobacter maritimus. Next base: position 76,058 of record NZ_QBKA01000002.1, read on the forward strand.
CGGCGAGGTACCCGCATCCTTCGACCGGAGACGCACCTTGTATCTGTAGGGCGGCTGCGAGTTTTAGGAGCTGATTCCAGCTCTCGTCCTCGTTCGGCAAGGCTGCGCCGATTTTAGGTTGCCGGCCAGATACGGTAGCAGGTTCGGACCGTAAGCTCTCGTCAGCCGTTACTCTGGCATGACCATGTATCTAACGCGCTCTGGCCGCGGCAAACCCCTCCTGCTCGTTCACGGATTGGGAGGCAGCAATCGTTCCTGGGACACAATCTCGCCCACGCTTGCGCAAGACAGGGAGGTAATCGCTCTGGACCTTCCCGGCCACGGACAAACCCCCGCCGAAGCCGACAGCGGCACGTTCGACGGGCTTGCACGCAGTCTGGATGACTGGCTCGTGGCCAAGGATCTGACAGGTATCGATATGGTAGGCAGTTCCCTGGGGGCCCGCCTCGTACTCGAAATGGCGCGACGCGGACACGCCGGCGCAGTTGTTGCGTTGGACCCGGGCGGTTTCTGGCAGGGATGGGAACGGACGTTCTTCAGGAGCACTATAACGGCATCGATTGCCCTGGTTCGGGCGCTGCGACCGGCCTTGCCAGCTATAACCGGAAATGTCGCGGGCCGGAGCGCGCTGATGGCCCAGTTTTCCGCCAAGCCTTGGGCCCTCGATCCTGCATTGCTTTCGCGCGAACTGAAATCGTTTGCCGATACACCTACCTTCAATGCACTTGTGAAAGACCTTGCGAACGGGGAAAACCAGCAGGGGCCCGCAAACACATCCGCACCGCTCGTAATCGGTTGGGGACGCAAGGACCGGCTATGCCTGCCGCAACAGGCGGCCCGCGCGATGGCGGCGTTCCCCGACGCAACGATGCACTGGTTCGAGGATAGCGGCCACTTCCCGATGTGGGATCGGCCAGAGGAAACCGTCCGCATAATTCTCGATGCGACGGGTCACCCGAGAGCAACTTGACCTTGCGGACGTCCGCTCGACAGATTGGCAACTCCATCACCAATTCAACTCGTATCGGTCGAAGCCATCCGGTCCTACCATAAGATTCCGGTGGTCGGTTCGAGCAAACTGCGCACACCCACTACCGACCTTACGCAAGGTGGCGCACCCAACGCGGCGCAGGTCCGGTCATCGCCACGGCCATCCATGATGGACACGGCGTGCGTCGCGAGGTGCTTGAGAAGATGGGGCATTGTCCGAAGAGGGCCGCCTGCGCGAGGAAGACCCATTTACCGGACAGCTGTTGCAGGCATTCCTACCCATGTGATCGGCAATCGATCCCGCTTCGAATTCGACCTGAACCGGGGCGAAGATGATGCCGTTTACCGCACACTTCAACAGAGTTGGGGCTTGAAGGTGTGGCATCAGGAACCGGACGACGAACTGGTCGAGAAATCGCTTAACATCCACCGCGCGTTTTACCGCACGATGGGTAGTGTGTTGAGCGACGTCTCGCAAATGCATCCCCGTTTCGTCGTGCTCGACGTTCACAGCTACAACCACCGGCGCGACGGGCAAGGGGGCGCTGACCGATCCGAAAGACGCTCCGGAAACCCACATCGGTACATTCTCGATGCCGCGCAAATTCTGGGCGTCGGTGGTTGACCCGGTGATGGAAGCGATGTGCAATTTCGACTTCGACGGCCGCAAGCTTAATGTGCGTGAGAATAGGGCGTTTCAGGGCAAGGAGGCGCTGACTCGGTTTGTGCATGAAAACTATCCCGAAATAGGCTGCGCGAACGCGATCGAATTCAAGAAATTCTATATGGACGAATGGACCGGAGAGCCCAATCAGGACGATCTGGCGCCGATGCGCGGTCTGATCAAATGCGCTGCCGCCGCCGCTGAACGGGCCCTGTCGTGAGCGCCACCCAAACCGGCATGGCGAGCGAACCAGCAACCACGGACTATAATTTCTGCGAAAACGGCGCGCTCCGTCAGGAACTTGACACTGGCGGCTGGGTCCATGTCGATCGCCCGCTCCCGCTTCTGATTATCAACCGCTACCACCCGCTCAGCGTCGATCCCGATCAGGCCAAGCGCGGATTGTACAAGATCGACTTCAAGGCGATCGAGCACCCGGTGCTGGAAACGCTGTTTTCCGAAAAGCGGCGCGAACTGGATCATCAGCTTACTATGCTGGACAGCCGCAACCCACCGCGTTTCCGCTACGCCGCGCTGATGCTGTACGAAACTGTCGACAGCGAGCTCAAGCAGGCTGCCGAAGCCATCCTTGCAAGCCCCAAACGCAGGGCGAAGGGCGACCGATCGAAAGCCGACTGCCACGAGATTGCCGATGCCGCCAGGAGGATGGCCGGACGGTACGACAAGCAGGACGATAGCTTCGATGCACGCGGGGAAATTCGCGACGATCTGTCGTCCGGGATGATGGTTTCGAAAAACCACCTTTATGCTGGGTCATCCACACGGGCCCCGCGCAACCGGATCGAGCCATTGCTCCATCACGAGGTCGGCGGTCATTTGCTCACTTACGTGAATGGCGACAATCACGACATGGAGATCTTCAAGAACAGCTCGCCGGACATGAAGGTATCCAGAAAAGTCCGGCTGTGTGTGCCGAATGGGCTGTCGGCGGTTTGACCAACACCCGGCTCTGCCTGCTGGCGGCGCGCCTACTCGGCGTCGATACCATGATCGATGGCGCGGATTTTCCGGTCCGGCGGGCTGGCCAAGGATGCGATCTACCTTCGCGGATTCAAGGCCGTGCTGAATATCCTGGCCGCTCGCGGTTCGCTCAAGGAACCGCGCCTGCGCCCGGAATTCCTCGATACCGAAAACACCCATGCCCGAATCGCCGCATTCCGCAGCAACATTCACGCAGGCGGAAAGGCTGAAGCGGTCGAAATTACCGAAACGGAACTCAAGGTTGCAGAATTGATCCGCCCCCGTCTGGTTGCTGACGGCATGTTCCTGGTCGGTGTCGATATTGTGGGCGACAAGATCCTTGAAGTGAACGTATTCTCACCCGGGAACTTAAAGACCTGCAACGAGATGGCCGGTGTAAACTTTGCCGTGCCGATCATCGAATCGGTCGAACGCAAGGTGCAGGCCCAGAAGGAAAACCTTGTGCCCTTCTCGAACCAGGTCCTCGCCACTATGTAATTTATGCAATCACCAGCAGGATACTCAGCGGCAGTTTTCAAATTCAATGGAAACTGCCGCTGGTTTTTGGTCCTAGTGGCGGGCGTTTTGGTTTTGCAACAATTGCAAATCCCGGTTCGTGAAATCCCGGTCGAGGTGTACGACCGAACAAAGCCATAAGTGCGCCCAGCTATCGGGATCGTTACTCGGCAGGCTCGGGCTGACGGTCGCTTTTGGCCAAGTCAGCTTGACCTAGCGTGGCCTGGTCCGTTGTCGATTTGGCCGAACCCATACCGGGCGCGGTCGACTTGCCGCCGATCTTGTCGCGGACCATCTTTTCGATCCGCTCGCCGATCTTAGCGTCGATTGCCTTCCAGTACTCGAATGCGCGCAAGAGCACGTTTTCGCTCACACCATCGCTGAGATGCCCGGCCACGTTCGACACAAAGCGTTCCCGCTGCTCGTCGTCCATGACGTCGTTGATTAATGCCCGCGGCTGACTGACATCATCGTCGTCTTCGCGCAGCGTATAGGCCTGACGGACCATGTCGCCGTCGGCATGAAAAGTGGCTTCGATACCGGTCACCGGCTGGGCGGCGGGCCCGCCATAGGAATTGGGCGCATAGACGGGGTCCACGGCATTGACCGTCCGCATCGCCCCGGCGCGCGAGTAGGAATTGACCTCGGCATTCTTCGCAACATTGACCGGGATCTGTTTGTAATTGACCCCAAGTCGCGCGCGATGCGCGTCGGAATAGGCAAATCCGCGCGCCAACAACATCTTGTCAGGCGACAGTCCGATGCCGGGGATCATGTTGTTGGGTTCGAATGCAAGCTGTTCGATTTGCGTGTCCCAATCGACCGGGTTCGCATTCAGCACCAGCTTCCCGACCTCGATCAGCGGATAGTCGCCATGTGGCCAGACCTTCGTCAGGTCGAAGGGATTGATGCGATAGGTCTTCGCGTCTTCGTAAGGCATGACCTGCCATTTGAGCGTCCAGCTGGGAAAATTGCCTTCGTCGATAGCATTGAACAGATCGCGGCGGTGATAGTCGCTGTCCTCGCCCGCCTTCTTGACTGCCTCGTCCTGCGTCAGATGGGCGTTGCCGCTTTCGTTGCCGACGTCGGTCATGAAGTGGAACTTGACCCAGAACTTCTCGCCCTCTGCATTGATCAACATGTATGTGTGGCTGGAATACCCGTTCATTTCGCGCCAGTTTTTCGGCACGCCGCGATCGCCCATCAAATAGGTGACCTGGTGCCCGCTTTCAGGGGACAGGGTCCAGAAATCCCACATCATGTCATGATCGCGAAGCCCGTTATCCGCGCGCCGTTTCTGGCTGCGGATGAAGTGCTGGAACTTGAGCGGATCGCGGATGAAAAAGATTGGCGTATTGTTGCCGACCATGTCGAAATTGCCGTCTTCGGTATAGAACTTTACCGAGAAACCGCGCGGATCGCGCCAGGTGTCGGGGCTTCCACGCTCACCGGCCACGGTTGAAAACCGCATCGCAGTTTCGGTCTTTACGCCCTGCTGGAAACACGACGCCAGCGTGTATTTGGAAACATCCGCAGTGCATTCGAAATAACCGAATGCGCCCGAACCCTTGGCATGGGGTTGGCGTTCGGGAATCCGCTCGCGATTGAAGTTCGCCATCTGCTCGAGCAAATAGTGATCGTTGAGAACAATCGGGCCATCGCGGCCCAGTGTCAGCGAATGCTCATCGCTCGGCGCGCGAATACCTGCATCAGTCGTAGTCGGCGGCACATTCGGTTTGCTGGTCATGGCGAGGCTTTCTGGAAGGTAGGAAATTTGTATTACCCTGATGAACGGAAGGGAGACACGAAGCGTTCCTTGAAAATCTTCGTATGGTACTTGGCCCGATCCTCTGGGATCCGGCCCGCCGTGATATGACGGCGAGGCTGGCGCTTTGGAGGGTGAAGGGGGAGGGCGAAGGCCTGCCCACTGGATTTAGCCTCGCGATGGGACGAAGTTCTTGAATGAAGATGTCAAGCGATCCTGAAGTACGATGATGAAACCACTTACTGAGAAACATCTTGCGGTTTTTCGCCGCCACATGGTCGAGATGATCGACATTCATTTCGATCTGCAGAGCGACGAGATCGGTACGACGCATATGGACGCAAGGTTACGTTCGGCCCTGCTCGAGGTACCGCGCCATCGCTTCGTGCCGCTCCAGCTGATGGGCGCCGCATATCAGGATACGCCGCTACCGATCGGTTTCGACAAGACGCTGCCGCAACCGTTCATCGCCGCCCTGATGATCGATCTGCTGGACATTGGGCCAGACGATGCGGTGCTCGAAATCGGGACCGGGCTTGGCTATCAGGCGGGCGTAATGGCGCAATTGGCGGACCATGTCTGGAGCTTGGACGTGGTCGAGGAATTCATCGAATATGCCGAAACCATGATGCTGGAATTGCAGTATGCCAACGTCACCCTACGGGTGGGTGACGGGGTTGCCGGATGGGCGGAAGCAGCGCCATTCGACAGGATCCTGGTTACTGCAGCGTCCCATGAACCGCCTGCCCAATTGCTGGCACAGCTGAAGCCCGGCGCACGCATGGTCATGCCGCTGGGTAACCCGGACGCGCAGCAGATCAGCGTGATCGACAAACAGGCGGATAACGACATTACTATTCGGCGGGTCATTCCGGCGCGCTTCACTGCGCTGGAGACAATCTGAATGATGGCAAGTTGCCATGCGCGCCCGGTTCGCATCCCTGCCTAGTACGATAGTCGGAACCGTTAGGTGGAGTGGGGCCTTGGTCCATTGATGGACCCTATGAGCAATTGCCTCGGCGCCACGAACCCTTGAGTTACACTGGATGCGAATACGGGCTGGCGCGGCCGATAGCTTGCGCCTAACGGGCGAAAATGCAGCGCCTTTTTCTCTCGATCGGTTCGCTCCTCGTCTCGGCCGCCATTCTGCTGGCCGGCGGAGGGTTGCACGGAACGCTAATTTCGGTGCGGGCCAATATCGAAGGCTTCTCGCTGGCTGCCATCGGGGTCGTGATGGCCAGCTATTATGCGGGCTTCGTGGTGGGCTGTCTCAAGACCCCGACACTGGTGGCCCGCGTCGGGCATATTCGGGTTTTCACCGCGCTGGCGGCGATCACGGCGGCCTGCAGCCTGATCTTCGCGATTGAACCCTACAGCTGGTTGTGGATCGCCCTGCGCTGTGTGGTCGGATACTGCTTCGCAGGCCTTTATATGATCGTGGAAAGCTGGATCAACGAACGGTCCACCAACGCCAATCGCGGGCAGGTACTGGCGATCTATCGCGCGGTCGATCTGGCCGCGATGACCGTGGGGCAATATCTCCTGCTGCTGGCCGATCCGGGTGGATTCGTGCTGTTTTCGATGGTCGCGATCCTGATAGCCTTGTCGATCGTGCCGATGGCGCTGACGCGGATCGAAAGCCCCGCGCTGCCGGCGCAGGTAAAGCTCGATCCGAAGAAGCTGTGGCAATTGTCTCCGCTCGCCGTGGCGGGCTGCGTCGCGGTCGGGATGAGCAACGGGGCGTTCTATGCCATCGCGCCGGTATATGTGGAACGAATGGGATATGGCACGCCCACCGTGGCGTTGTTCATGAGCGTTGCCATTCTGGCCGGCGGTGCCGCGCAATGGCCGATCGGCTATTTGTCGGATATCTCGGACAGGCGGCGTATTCTGGTGCTGATGGCCCTGGGTGCGACGTTGTGCGGCCTTGCCCTGACCCTGTTCGGCGGTGTTTCGCGGATCGCCATGCTGGCGGGAGCAGCCGGATATGGAGTGTTCGCGATGGTCCTGTTCGGATTGAGCGCAGCCCACGCCAACGATCATGCCAATGATGATGCGGATGACGCCGATACCCCCAACGATTTCGTGGCCACCAGCGGGGGCTTGCTGCTGGTATACGGGCTGGGTTCCATCGCCGGACCGCTGGTTGCGCCGCTAGCGATGCAGAGCTTCGGCCCCGCCGCCCTGTGGGGCTATACCACGGCGGTGCACGGCGCGCTGTTTCTGTTCGGGGTCTACCGGATGACTGCACGCCGCGCGGTTCCTGCCGGCCAGCAGGAAGATTACGTCTATGCCCGGCCCAGCACGCCCACGGCGTTCGAATTCGATCCACGGTCCCCGGAGGACGAAGCAAGCCCCGCACAGCGCGAGGACACGTCCTTCAGCCGCTAAAGCACAGACGCGCGCAATCAGGCGGCGGTAGCGGCAATCTCGGGCGAAACAGGCGGCGCAGCAGGCGGCGGGCCGGCTTCGATAGTAGTCGAGATACCGCGGCGTTCGCGAATAACGTCGAACACGATTGCCTTGACTACTGCCACCGCCATCAGGCCTGCCACCAGCGAGAACGGCAGGGCACCGATGATCATGGCGGTCGAGATCGCATCGATACCGCCGATAATCAGCAGGCTACCTACGACCATGGCAATCGCCACACCCCAGAATATAATGTGGCGGGGCGTGTTGTCATGCTCCTGCCCGGCAGCGTTGATAGTGTTGACGATCAGGATGGCGCTGTCGGCCGATGTTATGACGTAAGTCAGCAGCAAAATCAGCACCAGCACCGACATGATCAGCGTGACGACCGGCCCGAACATCACCGCCAGCGTTGCATAGAGCTGCTGCGCCAAGGTGCTGCCCAGAATAGTGCCTTGAGCCGCGCCGCTCAGTTCGAGGTCGATCGCCGTGCCGCCCACGACCACGAACCAGACGAAACACATCAGCATCGGTGCGATGACCACGCCCAGCAGATACTCGCGCACGGTGCGCCCGCGCGAAACCCGGGCGATGAACATCCCGACGAAGGGTGCAAACGCGATCCACCAGGCCCAGTAGAATACCGTCCAGTCGAGCTGCCATTGCGCCAGCGCGTCGCCCATCACCGTGCCGTCATGCGGCAACAGGGTGACGGACAGTTCGGGCAGGGCCAGCAGATAATCGACCAGCCCAGTACCCAGCAACTGCAACCCGAACAGCACATCGCCAAACGCCAGAAACGTCACCAGCAACACGACCGACAGCAGCAGGTTAATGTTCGACAGCCACTTTATCCCCTTGCCCACGCCGGACAGCGCGGACACGGTGGAGGCCCCCACAATGATCAGCAACACCATGATGATGGCGGCAGGCGAACTGGTTTCATCTGCATTGAGCAGCCATTCGCCGCCGAACACGCGGTGCAATCCGGCGATGAACTGGTTCACCCCGATGCTGAGCGTGACGGCAATGCCCAGAATGGTAGCCACCACCGCAACGATATCGATGATATGACCCAGGATGCCCGACAAGGCCTTGCCAAACAGCGGAGCCAGCCCGCTGCGGATCGTGAGCGGCAGGCCGCGGCGATAGGAGACGTAGCCCACCGCCAGCCCGACCATGGCGTAGATCGCCCAGGCGGAAAGCCCCCAATGGAGGAAAGAATATTTATAGGCCGACCGCACCGCTTCCGCCGTGCCGCCTTCCACCTCCCCAGCGATGATCGCGGGATTGTTGGCGAAATGTGACATCGGTTCGCCGGTGGAATATGTCAGCAGGCCGATACCGATGCCCGCCCCGAACAGCATGGCGAACCAGCTGACGCGGCCGAACTCGGGCTTTTCGCCGGGCAGGCCGATGGTCTGCCGGCCGAATTGCGGAACCACAGCCAGGACGATGGCGGCCAGGACCATCGCGGCCACGACGTAGATGTACCATCCCGCGAAGGTGGCGATAACCGTGGCGTTGGCGGCAGCTAGCGTTTCGCTGGCAATCGTGGGGAAGGCGATGGCCCAGACGAGAAAGGCGGATACGATGATCTTTGCCGGCACTGCCACCTGCGTTGCGAACCCGGCGTAGAAACCGCTGTCGGAGCGGCGGATGTCCAACGGTTCGAGGTGTCGCAGGTCAGTGGTCCCGGCGGTTTGCGCGGAGGGATTTGCGGTAGGCGCAACGCCCCCGTTTTCGGCTTGATCGGTAATGCTCTTGTCCCCGGTCCATATGTCGCAAACGCGCATAGTTTCATTTGCGCCTGCGTTGTCCTGAATGCGGCATAGCACCAGAACGCGCGCATACCCAAGGTCTATAGAAAACCGTTGGCGCCGGCAGCCGATTGCCCGATGCGGAATTTGCCGCCAAAGTCGCTGGCGATGACGGAAACTGAATTCAGCCATTATGTCGGGCGCGAGCAATACCAGCATGACCGGGTGGGTGCCGCGCTGGTCAGACGTTTCGCCGCCGCGCTCGATGTGCCGTTGGCGGACAATTCCGTGCCGGACGGGCTGCACTGGTGCCTGTGTACGCCCGAGACACCAACCGAAGAGCTTGGGCCTGATGGACACCCGAAGGTAGGCGGGTTCCTACCCGATATGGGCCTGCCGCGCCGGATGTGGGCGGCGAGCGAGGTCGAGTTCTTTGCGCCCCTTACCTTGGACGCGAAGGTCACGCGGGCCAGCCGCATCCTGTCGGTCGAACGCAAGGATGGGCGCAGCGGCCCGCTGGGTTTCGTGAAGGTCGCGCATGAAACGCGCTGCGGCGATGTGCTGGCAGTTAGGGAGACGCAAACGCTGGTCTATCGCGAGGCACAGGCGGCGCGTGTCGAACTGCCACCGATCGTGAACCTGCTGCCGGAACAGCTCCGCGACTGGCAATGGCATCGCGAGCTGACGCCCGAGCCGGTGCTGCTGCAACGTTTTTCCGCGCTGACATTCAACAGCCACCGCATCCATTACGACCTGCCCTACGCCCGCGAGGTCGAGGGGTATCCGGGGCTGGTCGTGCACGGCCCGTTGATGGCGACGCTCCTGCTGGATCTCGCGCGGCGCGAATTGGGCGGCGACCGGCTGGCGAGCTTTGCATTCCGCGCGATGTCGCCTGCCTTTGCCGGTCAGCCGCTACATCTGGTAGGCCGCAGCGCTGGCGAGGAGGTAATCCTGCAGGCGCTCGGCGGTGACGGGCGCATGGTGGTGGATGCAAGCGCGAAGTTGCGCGAGGGTTAAGCCTCTGCCCGCGCCAGCAGTTCGCGCGCGATGACTTTCAGGGCCAGCGTCTCTTCTGCGCCTTCGAAGATGGACAGCACCCGCGCATCCACGAAATATCGCGAAACGGACGTCTCTTCGGCATAGCCCATGCCGCCGAATAGCTGCAGCGCATCGCGGGTGACTTCCTCGGCGCAGCGACATGCGATCAGCTTGGCTAGGCTGGCTTCCATCCGGCCTGCTCCGTCACTGCTGCCATCATCGCCTCGGTCCACCAACGCACCGGTACGGTAGGCAAGCGCGCGGCAAGCGGCCAGTTTCGCGGCCATTCCGGCAATCCGGTCCTGCACCAGCCCGTGCTGTGCCAAAGGCACGCCGAACACCTTGCGATCCTCCGCATAAGCACTTGCCGCATCGATCGCCGCCATCATCAGCCCGCAGGCCCGCGCGGCAGTTTGCATCCGCCCGCCGACCATGCCTGCCATAGTCAGGTAGAATCCGCGCCCGCGCCCTTCCTCGCCGCCGATCAAATTGGCATCGGGGACGAAGAAATCATCATATGCCATGTTGAAGCTGTGCATGCCGCGATAGCCGATGGTGGGAATGGCTTTGCCGGTCATGGTTCCGCCGGTCGGCTGGGTCACGGTGAATTCATGCGCATCCGTCGGCGGTTTTTCGACGAGGAAGAGGCTCAAGCCCCTGTGGCGGGGGGTGTGACCGGGAGTATCGTCGGTGCGCGCGACCACCATCAGCAGCCCCGCCTTGCCAGCAAAGGTGCACCACGTCTTCGCGCCGGACAGGGTCCAGCCGCCTGCCACCTTGCGCGCCTTCAGTGCCAGGCTCGCGACGTCCGATCCGTAATCGGGTTCCGTGATCGAAATGGCGCAGAGCGGATCGCCAACGGCGATGCGGGGCAGCCAGTGCGCCTTCTGCGCCTCGGTCCCGCCTGCCAGGACCGCGCGGGCCAGGATTTCCGGCCGGGTGATCAGGCTGCCTGCCGCGCCCAGCGAAGCGGCCGACAAGGCTTCGGTAATGGCAAGCATTGCGGCGCTGTCTTCGCCATCGTCGGGGGCCAACCCGCCGAAGCGTTCGGGTATCGACAGGCCGAATGCGCCCATTTCGCGCAACGGAGCCAGGATCGTTTCCGGCACAGTCAGGTCCTCGCGGTGAATCCGCTCCGCCAGTGGCGCGACTACGTCCTGCCCGAAACGCCAGAAGCTGCTGCGCGCCATGTCGCTTTCTTCGCTTGTTGAGATTTCCCGATAGGCGGTGCCGCCGGCAACGATCCGCGCGCCCGCATCTGGCGCGGCGGCACTCAGCAGACGGCCATATAGCGGCGAGGCTGCGAACGGCGCAGCGTCGCTACCGCAGGCGGCCGTCACGCGGTCGCAGCGCATCACCGTGCCGGGCAGGATTTGCGCCGCAAATACGCCTGCAAGCAGATCGCGCATCACCGGATCGGCCATCGTGTCGCTGTGCGCCAGCGCACCGAACGCCGCAATTTCGGCAGCGGCAAAGGCGAGGTCATAGGCCGCCGGTTGGCAGGCATCGACACCGTCTTTACCGATATAAGCGGCAAGCGTTGCCGTGGCGGCGCGTTCCATCGCTGCCAGTTCGGCGGTCAAGTTTTGCCAGTCGTCCACGGCAGCCCGCCTAACCCACTTTGCAGGACCCGATAACCCCTGCCTGCCGAAACGGGCATGCCGCGTTTGCCATAACAGTGCTTGGCGTGACAGTGCTTGGCAGGAAGCGCCCGCTGGCATAGCATGGGCAGGATGACGCAATCGCCACGCAAACGACCGACATCTTTCGATGTCGCGCATCTTGCAGGTGTCAGCCAGTCCACCGTATCGCGCGCTCTGGCGGGATCGCCTTCCATTACCGAAGCCACTCGCAACCGCGTGATGGCCGCCGCAGCAGAGCTCGACTATCTTGTCGACGAACGCGCTGCCCGCCTGCGCCGGGGCACAACCAGCACGCTGGCAGTCGTCGTGCTGCGCCGCCCGGAAGATACCGTTCGTTCCGCCAACCCGTTCTACCAGGAACTGCTGTATTCCGTATGCGAGGCTGCGGCGACCCGGCAACTGGACACGTTGGTTTCGCTGCAATCGGACGATGGCGACCTGTCCGGGCGATATGTCGAACAAGGGCAGGCGGACGGGCTGGTCGTGATTGGCAGCCCCACCAATGTGCGCGCGTGGGAGTATTTTCACGAGCTGGAAGCAGACACGTCTTACGACAGTCCAGATACCATCGGCCACGCGGCTTATTGGGGTACCCCGCATGAGGATATGCGCTGGGTCCGCGCCGATAACGCCACTGGCGGACGGCTGGCGGTGCGGCATCTGACCGACGCTGGATATCGCAGCATCGCTTATGCCGGATCGGACGGGAACGTGCAGCAACAGTTCCGTGAACGGCATGAGGGCTATCTCGCCGAAATGGCGGATCGCGGGCTGGCCCCGCGCATGATCGCCGTCGATCAGGACAGCAGCCGCGAAGACCAGGGCCGCGCTGCCGCCGATGCCGTGCTGGCGGCAGGCGATGTTGATGCAATGTTTGTGGCATGCGACCGGATGGCACTTGGAGTGCTGGACCGTTTGTCCGGGCTGGGCACAAACGTACCCGGCGATATCGGGGTGGTCGGTTTCGACGGGATGGGCGCGGGCCGCTTCAGCAATCCGCCACTTTCCACGATCGAGCCGGATCTGGCCGCGGCGGGCAAAATGCTGGTTGATGCCGCCATCGACGGGGTCGCGCAGGCAGATGGGGTACGAGTGCCGGTTCGCTATGTCGCGCGGTCGAGCGTGAGAAGCGAGTAGCGCCAGCGCTTTACGCGCCCGAACTTGCTTTTTATGTAGTTAACGTTTTACCACCGACACGGGGGGGTAGGATGACGAACCAGGCAGGTGATCCCGCGCCGCAATATGCAGCGTTCTTAAGCTACAGCCATGCCGATAGCGCGGCCGCGCGGCGGCTGCACACCCGCCTTGAAACCTACCGTCTCCCCACCGCCCTGCGAGCGTCCACAGGCGCAAGCGGCGGGCAGCGTGGGCGGGGAACGCAGGATGGCAGGGTCGGGCCGGTGTTCTGCGACCGCAATGATTTTCCCGCCGCGCAGGATCTGTCCGATGCGGTAAAGGCCGCGCTGGCCCAGTCGCAAGTGCTGATTGTATTATGCAGCCCCGATGCCGCCGCCAGCCCATGGGTAACGCGCGAAATCGAGTTGTTTCGCGAATTACATCCCGATCGCCCGATCCTGGCTGCAATCCTGCGCGGCGAACCTGCGGACGCGTTTCCGGGTCCGCTGACCCAGAACGGCAACGAACCGCTCGCTGCCGATCTGCGTCCGGTAAAGGCTGGCGGCGACGGGCCGCGGCTGGGTTTCCTGAAAGTGGTGGCGGGCGTAGCCGGCGTATCGCTGGACGCGCTGGTGCAGCGCGATGCCGCGCGAAAACTGCGCCGCGTGATCGCCGTCACGCTGGTGCTCGCTTTGGCGCTGCTAGCTATGGCCGTCATGAGCGTTATCGCCATCCAGTCGCGCAACGAAGCGCAGCGCCAGCGGCAAGAGGCGGAAGAGCTTGTCGAATTCATGCTGACCGATCTGCGTGCCGATCTGGAACGCGTGGGCCGGATCGAATTCATGGACAATGTGAACGCCCGCGCGATGGCCTATTACAACGAGCAGGGCGATCTGTCCGATTTGCCGCCCGACAGCCTGGAGCGGCGGGCGCGCATTCTCCATTTGATCGGAGTGGACGCACAAAAAGCCGATGAAAGCGACCGCGCCCTTGGCCTGTGGACGCAGGCCTACCGCGCAACGGAGGAACTGCTGGCGCGCGACCCCGGTAATACTGCGCGCCTCTTCGCCCATTCACAAAGCGCGTATTACCTCGGCTATGTCCACTATCTCGCCAAGCGGACCGCCCGGGCGGAAGGCTATTGGCGTGAATATCACACACTCGCCAAGCGGCTGCTGGACAGGGAGCCGGACAGTATCGAACGCCTGACGGAGGTTGGTTATGCGCAGGGAAATCTGTGCACCATCGCGCTGGAAGCCGACGGGCTGAGCCGCGATCCGATGAACGCCTGCGCCAAAAGTGCGGCCATGATGCGCCAGGCGTTGGAGCGCGATCCTACCAGCACCGATGCGATCCGCAATTACGCCAATCGGCTGGGCTGGCTGGCCGATGCGCAGCGCCGCGAAGGGAACAACGCCGCCGAACTCTCCAGCTTCCGCACACAGCACGGCCTGCTGACCCGCATCGCCGCGGCCGATCCCGATAGCGCAGATGCGAAAGACCAGTTGATGCGCGCCAAGATGACGCTGTCGGAGGCGTTGGCACGTGCGGGCGAAACGGCGGAAGCGCGAACCATGCGCGCCGAAGCGATTGCCATGGCCCGCGACCTGGTTCGCACCGATCCTGTCAACAAACGCTGGGCGCAATGGCTGCGCCGCCTGGAAAACCCACCCAAAGGAGACTGAGATGCCCGATGCACTGCCGCTCGATGGCCCCAACATCACCAGAATACCCGATATGAATACATCGGGCGCGATGCCGATGCCGAACCAGATCCGGTTTTTCCAGCTGGACTTCTTGATGAGGAAAAAGGGCGCGTCGCTGAAAATCACCAGGTCGAAAGTCGTCGAACTGGGTGCTTCGCCAAGCCAGACCGATGTCGATACCGCGCTTGCCAATGCGCTGCACGATACGGGTCCGAAGCGCCAGATCGGTTTTCCCAGGATGGACCGGAAGGTGAAATTCAAGTCCGGTAAGGACAGGCTTGGTATCGGTCTTGCCGCCCCGCATGAACTTCCCGCGCCGGACAGTTGCCCGGCCGCTGATGTGTGTCTGTATGTTATCGCGCTTGCGCAGCATCCGCGGATAAAGGTGAACGGCGTCAAGAAGGACCAATGGCAATTTACTGCTGCGCGCCCATTCTCACTTGGTCATGCCGAGATCGCCGATCCGGCTACGGGCCAACCGACAGGGCATCCGGCGGACAAGTTCATCGCTTGGCATAAACCATGGAACGACGATCGGCAGGAAACCGGCGGGGGCAACGGGCCGGTTAATCCGCGTTGGGCGGGTTTCGTGATGTATGACAAGATGTTGCGGGACGAAACGGGGCTGGCTGAATATCTGATCCGTTACAACAGCCATATCGAGCTGCTGGACAACGAAGGCGGCCGATACATCCCGATCATCGTGGACCCCGATGTCGGCCACCCGGGCGGCACATCCTCCGGCGAAGTCGATCCCAATCCCGGCTTTCCATGATAAACAGCGATCAATCCCACCGTAGCCGGATTCTGCAATTGGCCCGCTCGAATGCCGTCGAGCGGGCGTGGTCGCTGTTGGTGGAATCCGGGCTCGACCGGCAGGAGGACGATCCTGCGGCGCTGACACTGACTGCGCGTCTGGTGAAGGACCGGGCGAAACGAACCTACGGAGCGGAGCGCATTCGGTTGCTGCGTCAATCCGCGGATAAGTATGCGCAGGCTGCTGCCATCGATGGGGCGACCTATCCGTTGATCAACGCCGCCACACTAAGTTTCTTAGCAGGGGACAAGGCGGATAGCGAAGCGGGTGCGCGCGCGGTGCTGGCACGTCTCGACAGTGATCCGTCCTCGGCGGAAACGCCCTATTGGCGGGAGGCGACACGGGCGGAAGCGCTGTTGCTGCTGGGCCGCATGGACGAGGCGCGCGAAGCGGTGCTGCGCGGCATCGCAAAAGCGCCCGAAGCGTGGGAGGATCATGCCGCGACTTTGGGTCAGTTGCGGTTGCTGATGGCGGAAATGGACATGCATCCAGGTGATGCCGACTGGCTCGATGTCTTACAGCCACCCCGTTCGGTGCAGTTCAGCGGCGTCATGGGCCTGTCAGCCGATGATGCGGCTGCGGGCAAAGTCGTATGCGAGCTGATCGACACCGAGGCACCCGGCTTCGCCTATGGCGCGCTGGCGGCAGGGGGCGACATCCTTGCAGCAGAGGCGATGCGCGCGCGCGGCGGCGAATTGCACATTGTGCTTCCTTGCGCGCCGCATCTGTTTCGCACCCATTCCGTAACCTGCGTCGATCCCGCATGGGGACCGCGATTCGACCGAATGCTGGAACAGGCCGCGACGGTGTACTGTCTGCAAGATACGGACGGCCCGTCAACGGATGGTATCGCGCTGGCGAACCTTGTTGCGGCAGGTCTTGCACGCGCCAACGCCGTACGGCTGCAAAGCGAAGCGATCCGGCTGGTGGTAACTACCGGTAGCCCAGGCGCAGCCCGTCGATCCGATGTTGGGGGCTTGCGAATGGTCGAAGCCCGCATAGGCCGTACTGCCGACGTGGCCGAATGCACGCTGCCCGGTAATGGTACGGCGCGTTCATTGGTGTCTTGCATGGATTACACGGTACAAACAGCGACGTTTACGTCCGCCGGGCGCGCCTGGGATGCGGTTTCGGATCATGTGGCGGGGCTCGATTACAGGCTGATCGATGCCAATGCGCTGAAAGATCAGTCGAGCGAGGCCGTGACGATACTGGCGCGGCTCGCGCGAGACGGACAGAAGCTGGCAACACACAGCTTTGCCCACGCCTTGCTGGCAGAGCGGGCGGACATACGCGTGGAACCGATGGGTGAGCTGCGCGGTACTCAGGGACCCTTCGCATTCTACGCGCTGTACACCGAACCCACAGGTTTCGCGGCGACCAACATAACCTAGCTAAACCGTCAATTCGTCCAGCATTCGCAGCGACAGGATGCGCCATGTCTTCGGTGTCGGACGCTCCAATATTCCGCGCCGTTCCAACGCACTGACCGCCCGGCTGGCAGTTTCGCGCGTGGTTTGTGCTTCCACCGCCAGGGCCGCGATGACGGGCGCGGGATTAAGCGCGCCGGATTCGTCCGCCAATTCCGCCAGCCGGGCATATACGCGCCCGGTAGCCGTCAGCGTCATGCGCAGCGCGAACCGGTCCAGCACCGATTCGAACTGCCGTGCGAACATCGCGGCAAGTCCGCTGCCGACAGGGGCGTGTTCGCCGGCAAGAGCAGCCAACCGCACGCTGTCGATCCGGAGCACTTCGGTCGGGACGCTGCAGCTGATTTCCGCCCGTGCCGTCTGGCCCGCCGGATAGGAACCGAAGATTTCACCCGGCTCGACCGTAGCGAGCTGGAATTCCTGTCCGTCTGCGCCGAGTGTTTTCATGGCCGCCGAACCGCTGACCACCATGATGCAGGCGGATTGCGCCTCGCCCTGCCGCGCCAGGATGGTACCAGGCGCGTGCTGCTTCCAGGATACGGCCGGCTCGATCGCTTCGGCAATGGCATCGTCGCACGCGAAAATCGATCGCAGCACGGCGTGGCGATCGGCAGCATCTGTCATCCGCACCAGAGTGTCCGCTTCAGCCATCCGCGGTGCTTCCGCTTGACGGAGCCAGACTGCCGAGCGCGTCTTTCAGCTGATCGACCCATGGTTCGAACGGCGCCCATGCGTTCTGGCCGGAACGGTTGATCGGCTGGCGCACTTGTTCCGACGAAGCGGTGCGCACTGCGCGCTTCGTGCGGTAGAAGTCCACGCAGGCTTCCTCGAACGGCAGGCCGCAATGATCGAGTATTCGGCGCACCTGACCCTCCAGATCGTCCAGCACGTCTTCGTGGTTCACGCGCAATATCCGGCCGGGCAGGACGCAGTCCCAGTGATCCATCAGATCCACGTAATCGGCATAATACCGCCCGATTTCTTCGAGCCCGTAAGTGAATTCCTGCCCCTCTGCGAACAGCTGCTTGAAGCCTGAGAAACAACAATCCATCGGCGCACGGCGGGCATCGATGATGGTGGCGTTGGGCAGGATCAAGTGGATCAGGCCGATATGCCGGAAATTATTCGGCATCTTGTCGATGAAGAACGGCGCACCCTGCCGGTGGATGCGGGTGCTTTCCATGAATTCCGCCCCATGCTTCGCGAGGTCGTCCGCCGTTAGCTGACCAAGGTTTTCGGGATAGTTCGACTGGCCCGCCTTGCGCCCGCGCAGACGGTGCGCGAGCGCGAGGATATTGGGCAGCTCCAGCGTGCCGTCGACCTGGCTGTGGCTGGCCAATATCTGTTCCAACAGGGTGGAGCCGGCGCGCGGCAGGCCGAGGATGAAGATCGGGTCCGGCGCAGGATCGCCGCTTCCTTCGTGGTGGGCGAACAGGTCGGGCGTGCAGGCAGCCTGCTGGCGGGCCAATTCCGCGCTCATCGCATCGGCGCTGTAGCGGGTCTGCTGGCGCTTCAGCGCATTGCCTTTGTCATAGGAGGCGAAGCTGCCGGCATAATCGCCGCGATCCTCCAGCGCCTTACCCAGCGCAAAGGCGATATGAACTCGGTCCATGAAGGCTAGGTCGCTGCGCGCGGCCTGTTCCTGCATCTGGGTCACTTCGTCATCGGTGAAGCGATAAGTCTTGAGATTTGCGAGCGCGAAATAGGCATCGCCATGGTCGGGTTTGATGGCAAAGGCGCGCCGGTAATGCGCCACTGCGTCATCCTGCGCGCCGGTGGTCTTCAGCGCGTGACCCTTGCTGGTCAGTGTGGCGACATCGTCCGGGAGACGGGCCAGCACCGCATCGAACAGTTCCAGCGCGCGGCCATATTCGCCTGTCTGCATGGTGTCGATCGCGAGGCGGGACTGGAACAGGGCATTGTCCGGGTCGCGCGCATACAGTGCCTCTGCCTCTTCGCGGGCGCGGGCGTATTTCTGGCGCTGGCGTAGCACATCGGTATATTCGAGGCGTAGCTGGATGTTGTCCGGCTGCAACTTGGTGGCCGCTTCCAGCAGGATTTCGGCATCGTCCAATATGCCCAGCTTGCTGCCGATCTGTGCGAGCAGCCGCATGCCTTCCACATCGCGCGGGTGGCGGCGCAGGTAGTGACGGCAGATTTCTTCAGCCCGCAGAATGCGCCCTTCGTGCAGGTGGTTGGTCACTGCAACCAGTTCGCGCGGCAATCCGGCGAGACGGCTTGCCTGTGCAGCGGCTTCGGCAGCCTCCGCCGGTCGTCCTGCCATCCCATGCAATTCTGCCAATGCGCGCCAGCTTGCATCCAGCGCCGGGTTATATCGCACGGCCCGCCCGAAAGCCTCGATCGCGCGGCCTGTGTCACCTGTGGTGCGCGCGAGATGGCCCTGTTCCTGCCAGGCGCGGCCATATTCGGGTGCCGCGGAATGCAAGCGGTCAAGCCAGTGCTGCGCGCGCGCGGGCGAGCCGCCGTAACGTTGCGCGACAGCCGCCAGATATAGCGCCTCGGTATCGGAAGAACTGGCAGTGGCTAGCGCTTCGGCCAGCGCGATGGCTTCCCCGAAATTCCCCGCCTGGATCGCCTCTTGCGCCGCCTTGAGCTTCGCCGCGCGGGCGGATGGCTGAGGCGCCGGAGTGTCGGCCAACTCGGGCCGTTTCGCGATATCGCCTGTCTGCGCCTTGGTTGTCATCGCCCATCCTTTGCCATTGCCGGCGGTGAAACGAAAGGGAACGCCAGACGAAATCGGCGGGCGAAGCTCGAAAGCTCCACCCGCCGATCTGGTATCAAGCGCTGTTCTTCGGAACGGATCAGAAGAAGTTGTACGATGCCCGGAGGCCGACTGTCAGCGGACGGTTGGTGGTGATACGTGCGCGATCGTTGATGAAATCACCCGCGATCTGCGCCCGTTCGTCGGTCAGGTTCTCACCGTAAACCTCGAACGAATAGGTCCCGGTCGACACACCCGCACTGAGGCCGAAGGTAGTGTAGCTCTCCAGCTCCAGGCGGTTGATCTGAATGATGTCGGTGAACTTCGACGAGGAGTATACGACCTGCGGCTGGATATGCGCCTCGAGATCCCCGCCGAGCGGGAATTCGTACCGTGCGCGCAGATTGCCCTGGAACGACGGTGCGTAAGCCAGCTCGCTGCCTTCCAGCACGTCGTTGGTCGGTGTCAGCACCTCGGTGACTTCCGTATCTAGGATCGAGAATGCACCCGTTACGGTCAACCCGTCGAGGGAGTAGGGGGCGATTGTAAATTCACCTTCCAGCCCCTTGATCTCCGCATTCGCCGCATTGTCCGAGAAGAACAAATTGGTGATCGACGGATCGAAAATGGTGGTCTGCAGATTGCTGATATCGACGTAGAAGATGCTGCCGTTCAGACGCAGCTGACCGTTCAGCAGATCGGTCTTGTACCCGATCTCGTAATTTTTCACCTCGTCCGTATCCAGCGCGAACGGGACGGTGAACCCGTTAGGACCGGCAGCGCCGCCCGGACGGTTCAGCAGGCCGGGCCGGAAGCCTTCGGAATAGGTGGCGTAGAACAGCAGGTCGTCGCTTGGGGTGAGGGTAACCGTGCCCTTGAAGATGACGCCTTCGGTCTTGGCCTTGTCGGGCGCACCCACCGTGTTGTCTGCCGCGAACTGCGCGCTGATATTGGTCCCGCCACGTTGCTGGTCGACCCGCTGGTTCAGCGGCACGCCCGTATTCGCGCCGAAAACGGGCGAGCGCAGGTTGAAGAACGAGCTGTTGGCGCTGCCGTCCAGATCGACTTCGACATTGTAGTAACGCGCACCCAGATTGACCGTCAGCAGGTCGGGCACGACGTCGAAGCCCACTTCGCCGAACACGCCGAATTGCTGGTCCGTCCGGCGGATATCGTTGCGGAAGATCGTGGTGTCGGGGAACGGCCCCGCTTCGGTGAAGAAGCCGGGGGAAGCGGAATTGATGCGGCCGGCTGGCGAACCAACATTGGTCAGCGGGAAGTTCGGCAGGAAGCCTGTCGTAACCCCGTCGGACCCGCGCACATCGACGTTGCCGGGATAGCTGAAGTCGTTCAGTTCTTTCAGTTCAAGGTCGCTGTAAAACACGCCTGCAGTGGCCCGGATGCGCGCCAGCTGATCGGTGCTTACGCGGAATTCCTGCGTGAACACGGTCGTGTTGGTACGC
This sequence comes from Alteripontixanthobacter maritimus, assembly GCF_003340475.1. Taxonomy (NCBI): domain Bacteria; kingdom Pseudomonadati; phylum Pseudomonadota; class Alphaproteobacteria; order Sphingomonadales; family Erythrobacteraceae; genus Alteripontixanthobacter; species Alteripontixanthobacter maritimus. The sequence continues at coordinate 97,081 of NZ_QBKA01000002.1, forward strand.
GAAGTCACGAACAGGTTCGGGGCCTGGCAAGTCGGGTTGGCAGGGGCTGCCGCGACATAGGTGGGGTAAACCACCGCGGTGTCACAGATGTAATATGGCAGATACTGACCGACGAACAGGTAATCGGAATAGTCCACCCGCTGGTTCGTTTCGCGGTCGGTGTAGGCACCGGTGTAAACGAAATCGAGGCCCAGCGCGTCGACTTCGGCGGTGAAGGCGGTGTTGCTGTACTTGTCGTCCAGATCGTCGTCCTCGAACCGCTGGATTTCCAGATCGTCGAGGTCGAGTGCGGGATCGGCGAAGAATACACCGTCGGAATCCACTTTCTGCCGCGAGTGCGCCAGGGTGACCGTCCAGTTGGGCGTGATTTCCCACAGCGCGGATGCGCGGAAGCCCTTGTAAGTGGTGTCGTTGAAGTTCTCTTCCACCAGCGCGCTGTTATCGGCGAGGAGGAACGTGGTGCCGGCAGCCGGACCGCCAGCCTGGAAGCCGGCACGATTGGCGGAAACTGGTACGCCATTCTCGCGCACGGTCCCGGCGGTGCGGAAACGGCCACTTTCGGCTGCGCTGCGGGTGCCGGCGACATTGTCGATATAACCGCCCTGCTCGTCATAATAGACCACGCCGCGCAGAGCGAGATTGTCCGACACAGGGACGTTCAGCATCGCTTCGCCCTTGTAGCTCATGTCGCCGCCCTTGGTGATGGACGTACCCAGCTTTACCGCCGCGTCGAAGCCGACGAGGTCCGGCTTGTTCGTAATCAGACGAACGACGCCTGCCTGCGAACTGGCGCCGAACAGCGTACCTTGCGGGCCGGACAGGACTTCGATCCGTTCAAGGTCGGCAGCATACACGTCGAGGTTGCGGCCGGGCTGACCCAATGGCTGTTCGTCGAGGTAGAGCGCAACGTTGGGAGCGAGGCCCGCAACACCGGCGGTGGTCAGGTTGGGCGTGGTGGAAGCAAGGCCGCGAATATAGATGGTGGACTGGCCGGGGCCGGAACCGCCCGCTGTGACCGTCGGCAGCTGCACCAGGTAATCGTCGAACGTGTCGATCCCCAGATCGTCCAGCGCTTCTTCGCCGATGGCGGCCACGGAAATCGGCACGTCTTGCAGGTTTTCGCTCTGCTTGGTGGCCGTCACGATAATTTCCTGCACGCCGCCGGTGCGCGGCTGTTGCGCGGAAGTGGGGGCGGCCGGGGTTGGAGCAGGCGTTGTGTCCTGCGCCATGGCGGGCATGGCAATAGTCGCAATGGCAAGCGCACCGAAAGAGGCGCCGCTACGAAGGTCGATCATGTAAGTTCCTTGACTATGCCACCGGGACCGGCGGCATTGGGTGCCGCACTTTAAATGCGGCTGTTTCAATTGATGCAGGGGGCGAGCAGGCGCGCAAAATCGCGCAAAGCGAGCGATCAGCCCCGGCGAGAGGTGCTTAGACGCCTGACAGACTGTGGCCACCGCTGTGTCCCGATAAGTTCAAAAGCGAAACTTGTTGTGACAAAATTATCACAAGGCTGCTTTGCATTCGCCGCTCGCTTGGCGACCGACCGCAGGCCCGACTGACGATTGAGTGCTACGCGCTGTGCGCCTAAGGCGCGCGCAATGCATGACCTTCTTATCATCGGCGGCGGTATCAACGGTGCGGGCGTAGCGCGCGACGCCGCCGGACGCGGCATGTCCGTGGTTCTCGTCGAGAAGGACGATCTGGCGCAGCACACATCGTCCGCCAGTACCAAACTGGTGCATGGCGGCTTGCGTTATCTCGAACATTACGAATTCCGCCTGGTGCGCGAGGCCTTGCAAGAACGTGAGGTGCTGCTGCGCGCCGCGCCGCATATCATCTGGCCGTTGCGCTTCGTACTACCGCACGATGCGGGGCTGCGGCCGAAATGGATGCTGCGAGCGGGGCTGTTCCTGTATGACAGGATCGGCGGGAAGCGCACTCTGCCCGGTAGCAGTAGCGTATCGCTTCGCAAGGCTCCGCACGCACGGATCTTGCAGGACAGGTTCCGCAGGGGTTTCGAATATTCCGATTGCTGGGTGGAGGATTCGCGGCTGGTCGTGCTGGCGGCGATGGACGCGCGCGAACGCGGCGCCGAAATCCGCACGCGCACCCGCTGTACCGGACTTGCACGCCATGCGGATCATTGGGTGGCCACTGTCGAAGCTGGAGGCAGCACGTCTACGATAGAAGCGCGCGCGGTGGTGAATGCGGCGGGACCATGGGTCGACGACATTGCAGGGCTTGCGACAGGCGGGTCGGCGGAAAAGCATCTCCGGCTGGTCAAGGGCAGCCACATCATAGTGCCGCGCATCTACGCCGAAGATCATTGCTATATCTTCCAGAACGGCGACGGACGGATCGTGTTCGCGATCCCCTATGAGCGCGACTTCACCCTGATCGGGACCACCGACCTGTTGTTCGAAGGCGACCGCGATCACCCCGAAATCTCGACCGAAGAGCGCGATTACCTGTGCAATGCTGCGAGCGAGTATTTCCGCGAACCTGTCCGCGCAGCCGATGTCGTATCCACCTATTCCGGCATCCGCCCCCTGTATGAGGACCATTCGAGCGATAATTCCACCGTCACGCGCGATTACATGTTCGAGGTGGATCACAAGGATCAGTCGGGCGCGGACGCGGCTCCGATCCTGTCCATCTTCGGCGGCAAGATCACCACTTTCCGTAGGCTTGCCGAACACGCACTGGAACGGCTGGCAGAGCAGCAGGGCACCACGGGCGCCGCATGGACCGAGACGGCGACCCTTCCGGGCGGCGGTATTCCAGGCGGCGATTTCGCTGGCTTTCTCGAAGAACGGCGCGCCCGCTATCCATGGATGCCCTACCCCATGCTGCTGCGGCTGGCACGCGCCTATGGCAACCGGATGAAGCGTATCGTGGGCGATGCGAATGGGCTCGCCGATATGGGCCAGCGGATCGGCGGCGATCTCTATACTGCCGAGCTGAATTACCTTGTGGAACAGGAATTTGCGCAGACGGCGGACGATGTGCTGTGGCGGCGTTCCAAGCTTGGCCTGCATCTGTCGCAGGCCGAACAGGACATGGTGGCATTGTGGTTCGCCAATAGCTGACCTGTGAATGCGCGGCGCGATGCTCACTTCGCTTGCGTGCGCGCATTGCGGGGTCCAGAAGCTGCTCCCATGACTGGACTCGCACCGCTCGACCGTACCGCCTTGCGCAAGGCTTATCGCCAGGAAGAACAGGCCTGCGTGGAGCAGCGTTTGGCGGAGGCTGGCCCGGCACAGGATGTGCATAACCGCGCGGCCGAGATCGCCGCCACGCTCATCGAAGGTGCGCGGGCGCGAAAGGCCAGCGGGCTCGACGCATTCCTGCAGCAATTCGGCCTCGATACGGAAGAAGGCATCGCGCTGATGTGCCTTGCCGAAGCGCTGCTGCGCGTGCCCGACAGCCGCACGGCCGATGCGCTGATCCGGGACAAGCTGGGCGATATCGACTGGTCCGAACATATGGGGGCGAGCAGTTCGACATTCGTGAACGCTGCTACCTTCTCGCTGATGCTGACGGGCGAAGTGCTGGAACGGCCCGAAGAACAGCAGCGCGGCATGGGCGCCACGCTGAAACGCGCCGTGGGCCGGGTGGGCGAACCGGTGATCCGCACCGCGACTTTGCAGGCCATGCGCATCCTGGGCGGACAGTTCGTCTATGGCCGCACGATTGAAGAAGCGCTGAAACGCGCCGCGCCGGAACGCGCGCGGGGTCTGACCCACAGTTTCGATATGCTCGGTGAAGCGGCGATGACGTTTGCCGACGCGGAACGCTATCGCGCATCCTATACCCATGCGATCGAACGGCTGGCGCGCGAAGCGGACGACAGCGTCGGGACGTCACCGGGCATTTCCGTCAAACTGTCGGCGCTATATCCGAAATATACATTTCTTCACGCCGATGCCGCGCGCGCTGCGCTAGTGCCGATCCTGCGCGATCTTGCCATAACTGCGCGGGATGCGGGCATTCACTTTACCGTGGACGCGGAAGAGGCCGAGCGGCTGGAACTGTCGCTCGACATTATCGAAGATCTGATGTCCGACGATGCGCTGTTCACCCGGCCCGACGGGACGCGGTGGGAAGGGTTCGGGCTGGCGGTGCAAGCCTACCAGAAACGCGCGGTTCCGCTGTGCGAATGGATCGTGAAACTGGCCCGGCGGCATCATCGCAAGCTGATGGTGCGGCTGGTGAAGGGCGCATACTGGGATACCGAGATCAAGCTAAGCCAGGTCGGCGGCTTTACCGATTTCCCCGTGTTTACCCGCAAGGTAGCAACCGATGTGAGCTACCTCGCCTGCGCGGCGAAACTTCTGGATGCGCAGGACGCAGTGCACCCTGCGTTCGCCACCCATAACGCCTATACTGTTGGCGCGATCCTGGCGATGGCAGAGGCACGGTCCTCAAGCAGCGAAGCGGTAGGACAGCAAGCTACGTCCTCAAGCAGCGAAGCGGTAGGACAAGAAAATCCGTCGTTCGATTTCCAACGCCTGCACGGCATGGGCGAAGATGTGTTCGGTGCGCTGGCCGATATGGAACGGAAGCAGGGCAACCGGCTGACGCCGGTGCGCATTTACGCGCCGGTCGGCGGGCACAAGGACCTGCTCGCATATCTGGTCCGCCGCCTGCTCGAAAACGGGGCCAACAGTTCGTTCGTCAACCGGATGGCCGATGCCGAAGTGCCGGTGGCCGACCTCGTCGGCGATCCCGTGGCGGAACTGGCCGCGACATCGCCAAAGCGCAACCCGGCGATCCCGCTGCCCGGCGATATTTTCCCGAACCGCAGCAACAGCGCCGGGATCGACCTTGCCGATCCACTGGTGCGCGAACCCTTGCTGGCAAGATTGCGCAATCTCGAAACAGCAAGCTGGTACGCACAACCCACTTTCTGCGCCGAAGAAAGCGGCGAAGTCGCACCTATCAATGCGCCGCAGGATTTGCGTATCGAAATCGGATCGCGCCGCGACAGTACGGACGAGGAAGTGGCAGACGCCATCCGCCGTGCAGAAGCGGTGCAGCAGGGCTGGAACGCGTTGGGCGGGCCCCGCCGGGCGGTATTGCTGGAAGAAGCCGCAAACCAGTTCGAAGCGCATTCGGACGAGCTGCTTTCGCTCTGCATACGCGAGGCGGGCAAGACCTTGCCCGATGCGGTGCTGGAACTGCGCGAGGCGGTGGATTTCCTACGGTTCTATGCAGGGGAAGCGCGCAATCTGTTCGGCGGCTCGTTCGCTCTGGCTGGCCCCACGGGTGAGGAAAACCGTCTGACGCTGGCCGGCCGCGGCGTGTTCGCCTGCATCAGCCCATGGAACTTCCCGCTCGCCATTTTTATCGGCCCCGCCGCCGCCGCGCTGGCAGCGGGTAACACCGTGGTCGCCAAACCGGCGGAGCAGACGCCTTTGGTCGCCGCGCTCGCCATCCGGCTCTGTCATCAAGCCGGTATCCCGCAGGACGTGTTGCAATTGCTGCCCGGTGCAGGCGATGTCGGCGCGGCGATCACGTCCGACCCGCGCATTGCAGGCGTCGCCTTCACCGGATCGAGCGATACCGCCCGCGCCATCAACCGCAACCTTGCCGCGCGAGATGGCGCGATCGCCACGTTCATCGCGGAAACCGGCGGCCAGAACGCGATGATCGTCGATAGCTCTGCCCTGCCGGAACAGGTCACGCGCGATGTTGTCGCCAGCGCCTTTCAAAGCGCGGGACAGCGGTGTTCCGCCTTGCGCGTATTGTACCTACAGGATGATATCGCCGACGATATGCTGGCCATGATCCGCGGTGCCTTCGACGCGCTCGATATCGGTGACCCGGCCGACCTCGCGACCGATGTCGGCCCGGTTATCGACGACGACGCCAAGGCCGCATTGGAACGCCACGTCGCCCGACGTAAGAAGGCAGGGGCACCCGTCTGGCGGCGGAAACTGGCGCGCGAACTGGCCAACGGTACCTTTGTCGCACCAACCATCATCGAAATCGGATCTATCCTCGACCTGAAGCGCGAAAATTTCGGCCCGGTGCTCCACGTAGTCCGGTACCGTTCCAGCGAGCTGGGGCAGGTGGTGGAAGACATCAACGCCACCGGTTACGGCCTGACGCTAGGCCTGCACAGCCGGATCGAGGGCGTGCGCGAATTCGTGGAAGCGCGGGCCAAGGTTGGCAATTTCTACGTCAACCGCAACCAGATCGGCGCGGTGGTGGAAAGCCAGCCCTTCGGCGGCGAGGGCCTGTCGGGCACCGGCCCGAAGGCTGGCGGCCCGCATTACGTAGCCCGCTTCGCCACCGAACGTGTCACTTGCGTGGATACGACGGCAGCGGGCGGCAATGCGAGCTTGCTGGCGGGTTAGCTTGCAGCCCCTGCGCCTTCACTTCAAATTCAGGTGGTTATCCGTTAAAGGCCGATCCATGACCCGCCTGCTTCCCATCCTTCTTGCACTGCTCGCCGCAACGTTTCCTGCGGCCGCCAGCGCGGAGGTCCGTATGAGCTTCCACAGCTTCAACGGATCGGTCCTGTTCGGACGCTATCCGCACACATTCATCGTGCTGGAAGGAACCCTCGATGAAACAGGCGAGGTGGTAAATGAAAATTACGGCTTTTCGGCCAAGAGGGCGACTACGGCTGTTCTGCGTGGCCCGGTCGAACATGAGATCATGATCGAGAAGCCCAAATACCTCACCTCTACCAACCGTCACTTCACGGTCCCGCTGACCGATGCGCAATACCGGCGGGTTATTGCCGAAATGGAGGCATGGCGGGATGCGCCAGGCAAATATTACAGCCTCGATACGCGCAACTGCATCCACTTCGTCGGAACGATGGCGCAGATCGCCGGGCTTAAAGTCAATTACCCGAAGAAGATGCTGCGCAAGCCGAAGAAGTGGCTGAACCATATCAGCGCCCTCAACCCCCAGCTGGGCGCGAAACGCATCAAATAGAGCAAAAGTCGTGCAGCACCGCTTGCAGCATACCCACCAATCGGGAATGTGGCCCCATGGCGATTCTCAGCGATAAATGGATCCGCACCCAGGCGCGCGATCATGGCATGATCGAACCCTTCGTGGAGGCGCAGCGCCGGGATGGGTGCATCTCCTACGGCCTTAGTTCCTACGGATACGATGCGCGGGTCGCTCCGGAATTCAAGATCTTCACCAATGTCGACAGTACCATGATCGACCCCAAGGATTTCGATCCCAAGAACTTCGTCAATCGCGACAACGATGTATGCATTATCCCGCCCAACAGTTTCGCGCTGGCACGGACGGTGGAATATTTCCGCGTGCCGGACGATGTGCTGGTCATCTGCCTTGGCAAATCGACCTATGCCCGCTGCGGCATCATCGTGAACGTCACCCCGCTGGAACCGGGCTGGGAGGGGCATGTGACGCTGGAGTTTTCCAACACCACCCCGCTGCCGGCCAAAATCTACGCCAATGAGGGAGCGTGCCAGTTCCTGTTTCTGAAAGGGAACGAGCGTCCCGAAGTGACCTATGCCGACCGCGCGGGCAAATATATGGGCCAGAAGGGTGTGACCCTGCCTCGGCTTTAGTCACATTACGACTGGAACCCGGCGCGCCGTAGCGGCTTTGACTCCTGACCCTTCAGCGCCCATTCCGGCGCGGCAACAGGAGAATGCATTATGGCTGCCGACGCATCCGAAACCCGCGAATTCGACATCATCGTCTATGGCGCGACCGGCTATACCGGCCGCCTCGTGGCTGAACATTTCGTGCACGAATATGGCGGGAAAGCCGACGCGCCGAAATGGGCGATGGCAGGCCGCAACCAGTCCAAGCTGGAAGACGTCCGCACGCTGATCGGCGCGCCCGACGATACCCCGCTGGTAGTGGCCGACGCCGAAAGCGCCGCCAGCCTGGAAGCGATGTGCAAGCGCACCCGCGTGGTCATCACGACCGTCGGCCCATACCAGCTTTATGGTGACGATCTGGTGGCGATGTGCGCCAAAACCGGTACCGATTATGCCGATCTGTGCGGCGAGCCTGCGTGGATGGCGGAGAAGATCGCGCAGCATCACGCGACGGCTGAGGCAAGCGGCGCACGCATCTGCTTTTCAGCAGGCTTCGATTCCATCCCCTTCGATCTGGGCGTGCTGATGTTGCAGGAAGAGGCGGTGAAGCGGTTCGGCAACCCTGCACCGCGCGTGAAAGGGCGCGTGCGCAAGATGGAGGGCACGTTCTCAGGCGGGACGGCCGCCAGTTTCAAGGCCACGATGGCAGCGGCTGCAAAGAAACCCGCGCTGCTGAAGACGCTGGCCGATCCGTTTGCCCTGACACCCGGTTTCGAAGGGCCGGACCAGCCCGCCGGCATGATGCCGCATTACGACAAGACGCTGGAAAGCTGGACTGCGCCGTTCATCATGGCATCGATCAACACCAAGAATGTGCACCGCACCAATGCGTTGCGCGGCCATCCCTATGGAGAGGATTTCGTCTATGACGAAATGGTGCTGACCAGTCCGGGAGAGATGGGCAAGGCTGCGGCGCAGGCGATTGCCGGCGGCATGAAGTCCATGCTGGGGGATGGCGGACCCAAACCCGGCGAAGGCCCCACACCCGAAGCACGCGAAAACGGCTTCTACGACATCCTGTTCGTAGGCGAGATGCCGGACGGGGAAGTGCTGCGTTACGGCGTGAAGGGCAAATACGATCCGGGCTACGGCTCCACCAGCCGCATGATTGCCGAAACCGGCATGGCGTTGCTGGAAAGCGATGCACCCGGCGGGGTCGGCACGCCCGGCTCGTTCCTCGGCACCGCGCTGGTCGAACGCTTGCGGAAACGGGCCGAACTGACGTTCGAAGTGGAAGACTGATCTGCCACGAAACGAGAAAAAAGGGCGCTTGCGGCGATCTGCCGCAAGCGCCCTTTTCGTTGCCACCCTTTGGCAATACACCGCTGGGTAGTTCCCCCTGTTTCAGACCAACGCTTTTTAGGCCGACGTCTTTCAGGCCGGCATCAAAAGCTCGCTCGGGCGCTGATGCGGAAATTGCGACCGACAATCGGGACGAAATCCTTGGTGAAGCTGGTGTGGCGGCGGCCCACCACGTCGAAGATATTGTCGACCGATCCAATCAGCGTCAGGCCCGGCCGCGAGGCAAATGGCTTGTAGCTGACCGAAGCGCCGACCAGGGTGTAATCATCGGTTGCCGTTTCGAACGGGGCGGTGCGCGTCTGCTCGTCGAACCATTGCGCTTCGATCCGGGCATCGAACGGGCCGGTACCGGCTTCCAGTGCGCCGTATAGCGACAGCGGTGGAATGCGCGGCAGGTCGGTGCCGTCGTCACGTTCCGCGCGGACATATTCCGCCCGCAAATCGGTGGCGAGACGTAGGTCGTTCGTATCGCTGAATGTCAGGACGACTTGTCCCTCCGCGCCGTAATAATTCGCATCTTCCTGCAGATAGACGAACACGGGCAGATCGTCTTCCTCCTCGCCCGTTTCCGATAGGAAGATGTAATCGTCGAACGATGTGTAAAACGCCGCGAGCGATAGTTCGGCAATGCCCACATTGCCGCGCACGAACACCTCGCCGCCAAGCGCGGTTTCCTTCGCCAGGTTCGGATCGCCGATTTCGAATGCCTGGGTGGCGATGTGCGGCCCGTTAGAGAACAATTCTTCGGCAGCCGGGGCGCGTTCGGTATAATTGGCGTTGGCGCCGAACCGCAGTCCCATCGGCGTGCCATAGGTAACGCCGATGGCTCCGCTCACAGTGTCGAAGTCGCGCGACAGGCCAAGCGGTACGCTGTCGATATTCGCTTTTTCGTAACGCCCGCCGAATTCCACTTCGAACGGACCGGAGCCGACTTCCTGTAAGGCGAACAGGGCAAAGCTTTCCGTTCGGTTCGGGGCCACGAAAGCTTCTTCGCCGACGGCTGCGAAATCCCGGAAAAAATATTGCACGCCGACCGAGCCGCGAACCGGTGCGGTGCGTGACTGGACGAGTTCGGCACGCGCTTCGATACCTTGCACATCGAACACGGTGCCCACTTCCTCGCCTTCGAATTCCGTGTGGGTGTAATCGGAATAACCGGCACGCACCCGCAGTTTTTCGAACAACCCGTCGCCCAGTTCAACCTCGGTCAGCAAATCGGCGCGGTATTGGCGCAGATCGATCGAGACGCGCTCTTCGCCTTCTTCCTCGCCCTCTTCTTCGCCGCCCTCTTCCTCGCCATGGGCATGACCCGCACCGGGGCGCCCGGGCACGCCGTACCGCGTATCATAGATACCTGCGGAAAAACCGATCAGTCCGCCCGGCGCGATGAAGGAAAAGCCCAGATTGCCGGATGCTGTCTCGGTAAAGCTGTTCGGCAGGACATCGCGCTGTTCGGCGGCTTCACGCAGTTCCTCCGCCTCTTCCAATTCGCCCTCGGCTTGCTCCTCAGCCGCTTCGGCAAGGATCTCCGCGCGCAGGGCTGGAGCCACGGTGAAGCCGCCCACGTCGATATCGTCGGAATTTCGGTAGCTGCCATCGGCATGCACAACAAAATTGTTGCCGATAGGAAGGTCGATGGAGGCCGCGCCTTCATAAAGGTTGGATGCGGAATCGGCTGCAGCAAGAAGATCGATATGAACGGGTTCGTTGGGTACGCGGCGCGGAATGCGCTTGTCGATCACGTTTACTACGCCGCCGATTGCCTGACTGCCGTAAAGCAGCACGGCCGGGCCGCGCAGCACTTCGATACGTTCTGCGGTCAATGGATCGATGGAAACGGCGTGGTCTGCACTGGTATTGGAGGCGTCAATCGCGCCGATGCCGTCGATCAGGGTTCGGATGCGTTCGCCTTGCAGGCCGCGAAGGACTGGGCGGGAGGCGCCGGGTGCGAAACCGCTGGACGCAACACCGGGCAATTCTTCCAGCATATCGCCCAACTGACCTTCCAGTTCGCGCTGCAAGTCGTCCCCTTCGACGACCGACGTCCCGGCAAGAATGTTTAATTCGCGCAAACCTTGCGCGCTGACGATGATGGTGCCGAATTCGTCCATCTGCTGGTTGTGAACGTCATCCTCCAATTCCATACCCGCCTCGTCGGACGATACCGGGCGCTCTTGTGCGTGGAGAGGAAAGGCAAGGGTCGCCGCGGATGCGAGAAGACCTGCCGTAGCGAAGCGGGTTTTAGAATGTGATAACATATCACCGCTAATAGCGCGCAGATTCTCGGTCGCAACCCCTTTTTCGCACAGTCCGACGAATTACACTCTCGCAGCGATAAATGGCATGCAGCGTGATTTATAACGCCTGACCGCAATACGCTTTATTACGCGTTAGATTGTGGGGCTGCGGGCAAATTCCGGTATTCCCCGAAATTTCATCCCTGCTGTTTGCTGGATGCCCGATCGGCAAACGTCTGGAGCGGGCGAGGCGATTCGAACGCCCGACCCCAACCTTGGCAAGGTTGTGCTCTACCCCTGAGCTACGCCCGCTCACTGACGCTCTACCGGGATAGGGGCGGAAGCCGATACCCGGTGGGGAAGCGCGCGGTTAGCAGCGGGCCGCCGGTGCGGCAAGCGGAAAAACAGCGAATATCATGCTGCCCGGCATCGCAGCGCCCTTCACATTCGGGGGAAACTTGCCACATTGCCAGTAAGACACGCATCAACTTGTGACAGGAGCGCCAATTGGCCACCACACCCCCACCCGGCGGACCGCCCCCGCAGCTCAGCATCGAAGAGCAAAAGGCCGTCGAAACTTTCCGTACCAATGTCGTCGATCCATCGATGACCAAGCTGGTCATCCTTGATTTCTGGGCCGAATGGTGCGGGCCGTGCAAGGCGCTGACGCCGACACTGGAAAAGGTCGCGGCGGAATATGCCGACAAGGGCGTGGTGCTGGCCAAGATCAATGTCGACGAAGAAAAGTTCATCGCTGGCCAGTTCCAGGTGCAATCCATCCCCACCGTCTACGCGATGTTCCAGGGGCAGCCGGTGGCCGATCTGACCTCGGCGCGTACCGAATCGCAGTTGAAGGAAGCGCTCGACCAGATCCTGGCGCAGCTGCCCATCGGCGACGCCGCAGCAGGTGGTGCCCCTGATGGCTCTCCTGCCGATGCTGCACAAGGTGGGGCGCCCGGAGCGGAAGCGGCCAAGCCCAACATCGACCAGTTCCTTACCATGGGGGAGGAAGTGCTCGCAGGCGGCGATGCCGAACGCGCAGCCGGAATTTTTCAGCAGGTCGTGCAGATGGCCCCCGATAATGTTGCAGCGCAAACAGCCATGGTGCGTGCGCTGGTGGCTGCAGGCCGGACCGACGAGGCCCGCTCGGTCCTCGACGTGCTGGAACCTGCCATGGGCGACGATCCGCTGGTCAAGACCGCCCGCAGCACGCTGGACCTGGCCGGCACGCAGGTCGATCCCGGCGAACTCGACACTTTGCGTGCCGCAGCGGTCGAGCGCCCCGCCGATATGGAAGCGTCCTACGCCTTTGCCGAGGCGGCCTATGCCAGCGGCGAACGCGACGAGGCTGCCGACACCCTGCTGAGCATGGTGGAGAAGGACCGCGAGTGGAACGAGGGCGCGGCGCGCACCAAGCTGCTGCAGATATTCGAAGCCGTCGGGTTGGAGGATGCATGGGTGAAACAGACCCGCCGCCGCCTGTCCGAAATCCTGTTCGGCTGATCGGAGATTTCATGATCGATACCAAGCCCGCGCGTCTTTCCATCTTTCCGCTGACCGGCGCGATCCTGTTTCCCGGAATGCAATTGCCGCTGCATATCTTCGAGCCGCGCTACCGCGCGCTGGTCGGCGATGCGTTGGTGCGCGACCGGCGGATCGCCATGATCCAGCCGCAGACCCGGACGGACGGTGCCTCGCTTTATCAGATTGGTTGCGTGGGCAAGATCGGCGATGTCGAGGCGTCGGAGGATGGTCGTTACAATGTCGTGCTGACCGGCGAGCACCGTTTCCGCCTGCTGCGCGAACTGGATGTCACGACCCCGTTCCGGCAAGTGGAAGGCGAATTGCTGCATGACGACACCAGCGAGGCGCTAAGCAGTGTGGAACGCGCCGGGTTCGAGCGTGAGGCGCGGCGGTTTGCCGATGCACAGGGATATTCCGTGGATTGGGAATCGGTTTCGCGTCTGGACGACCAGTCGCTGATAAATGGCGTGGCACAAATCGCGCCTTTCGATCCCGCAGCAAAACAAGCATTGTTGGAAGCCGAAGACCTCGCCCAGCGTTGCGAGTTGATGGTGCAACTGATGTATTTTTTCGGCCGCCGCGATGGCGAGGATGACAGCATCACGCTGCAATAGGAATTCCCGAAGCCTGCTCGCTTAGATCCCGAAACTGCCACGCAACCCGTCGATGATATATTGCGCGGCCAATGCCGCGAGCAACACGCCGAGCAGCCGAGTGATAACTGCCTCCACCCGCTCCCCGAACAACCGCATCAGCGGCGCTGCCGCGATCAGCGCCAGCATGGTGAGCAGCAGCACGGTCGCCAGCGCGCCCAGCACGACGAGCGTCTGCTCGGTCCCGTTCGCTTCGTTCATCAGCAACATGATCGCCGCGATGGCGCCCGGCCCCGCCAGCATCGGCATGGCCATGGGAAATACCGACACATCCTCTATCTGCGGATCGGCGCTGACCTTCTCGGCCCGCTCCTCGCGGCGTTGAGTGCGCTTTTCGAACACCATTTCGAAGGCGATAAAGAACAGCATCAATCCGCCGGCGATGCGAAACGCGTCGAGTTCTATATGCAATGCCGCCAGCAACTCCTCGCCGAACAGCGCGAAGATCAGCAGGATCACCGCCGCGATCAGGCAGGCGCGGATAGCCATGATACGCGCCTGCGCCGAAGTCGCGCCTTTGGTCAGCCCGGCATAGATTGGCGCGCAGCCGGGCGGATCGATCACCACGAACAGGGTGATGAAAGCGGACAGGAACAGGTCGAACATCATGGCCCTGGTATGGCTGGCTTAACATCGTCCAGCAGCTTGGTCTGGAAGGCGGATCCGTCCCAGCTTTCGACCGCAACCGTGCGCCGCTGGGCATCGTCATCATAGCGCCATGTCACGCGCAAAGTTCCGTCGGGCGAAGTCATCCGTCCCGCCTTGTTGCCCGCAGGCACTGGCGGAGCAGGAGACGGGGCCGGTGCAGAGGGAGTGCCGGTGCAATTTGCCACCGAACTCTGGATAAACTCGGGCGCGATGCGGGGGCTCTCCACACCGTCACCATGTGACAGCACCCAGCGATAGCGCGGCTCGTCACCGCGCCTGCCGGACCCCTGCCATACGGTCGTATAATAACCGTCCGTACCCCCCCAGCGGATGGCGCCCGTGGTCACGGCCAGCAACCCGTCGCAGGAAAGATGGACCGCATGAGGGGACCAGGCGGTCGCGGGAAAGGCCGGCGCGCCGCGCAGCCAGTCCTTGGCCAGCACCGGCTGCGGCACAAAGGTTATCGCGTCGCTCGCAGCGGTATCCTTCAGCGCTTTGGCCACACCATCCACCTGCGCGGCGCGGTTTTGCCCGATGTCGACGGCAATCACGGCGGAGGGATTGGCCTTGAACAAGCTGCGATCGAGCCCGCCCCCCGGCCGTTCGGCAGGAGCGCAAGCCGACGCCAGCATAGCGGCAAGCGTAGCCGCGCCAGTTGCGGCCGCGAGGCTGCGCAGAGATGTCACAGCGTTCCGTCAGCCAGTTCGAGGCCTGCGTTGCGATACGCCGCCACGACCGTATTGCGCAGCAACACCGCGATGGTCATCGGGCCGACCCCGCCCGGTACCGGAGTGATGGCACCGGCGCGTTGTCCTGCTTCGTCGAAAGCGACATCGCCCACCAGGCGTGTCTTGCCCTCTTCAGCAGCAGGCACACGGTTGATGCCGACGTCGATGACGGTCGCGCCCGGCTTGATCCAGTCGCCCCGGATCATTTCCGGGCGGCCGACGGCAGCCACCACGATATCGGCGCGGCGCACCACATCGGCCAGATCCTTCGTTCGGCTATGCGCAATCGTCACGGTGGCGTTTGCGTCGGTCAGCAATTGCGCCATCGGCTTGCCGACGATGTTGGAACGGCCGATGACCACCGCGTCCTTACCCGACAGATCGCCCAACTCGTCCTTCAGCAGCATCAGGCAGCCCAGCGGGGTGCACGGTACAAAGCCCGACTGTCCGACCGCCAGCCTGCCGGCATTGGTAACGTGGAACCCGTCCACATCCTTGTCCGGCGATATAGCCGCGATAACCGACTGCTCGTCGAGATGCGCGGGCAGGGGTAGCTGTACCAGGATACCGTCCACCGCAGGGTCGCCGTTCAGCCGTTCGACCAGAGCCATCAGCGTATCATTGTCGGTATCGGCAGGCAGGCGGTGTTCGAAGCTTTCGATGTTGGCGGCCACGCTCGCCTTGCCCTTGTTGCGGACATAGACGCTGCTGGCCGGATCCTCCCCCACCAACACCACGGCGAGACCCGGCTTACGGCCGGCCTCGGCAGCAAAGTCAGCCGCCACTTTGCCAATTTTCTCACGCAGGGTCGCTGCAAAAGCCTTGCCGTCGATGCGGCGTGCGGCCTGCCTGGGTTCGCTCACGACGCGCTGGCTGCCAGATTGCCGAGAATGATCTGCACCACCTGCAGGATTACGATCAGCACCAGCGGCGAGAAATCGATTGCTCCTGTTGCCGGCAGCAATCTTCGGATCGGGGACAGGACCGGATCGAGCACCGCATTGATGGAATTGTAAACCTGCGTAAGGAACGCGTTGGAACTGTTCACAACATTGAACGCGAACAGCAACCCGATCACGAATTGCACGATGATCAGCATGACCAGCACACTGGTCAGCAGCCCGACGATCTGGAGGATTGTTTGAAGAACCAAGCTGGAATTCCTTGCTAGCGCGATCTGTAAAAATGTCGGGTTGCCGCCATCTACCGCAGCGCGGTGAAGTGTATCAACCGTATAATACGCATATCAGCGTCACGCGGCAAACCCCGGCGGCGCCCTTTACCGTAGACCCGACCTGTTTGCCGTGGACGCTGCTGATCGATCAGTCCGCCCGGATCAGCGTTCCGGCCCCGCGCGCGGTGAAGAATTCCAGCAGCATCGCATGTGCCTCCCGCCCGTCCAGCACCACGGCAGCGTCGCAGCCTGCTTCCACCGCATGGACGCAGGTCTCAAGCTTGGGAATCATGCCGCCGCTAATCGTGCCGTTTTGTTCCAGTTCACCTATCTGTGATGGAGTAAGGTCGGTCAGCAGCGCGCCGTCCTTGCCCAGCACCCCTGCAACATCGGTCAGCAGAAACAGCCGCGCCGCGCCGAGAGCCGCCGCGAGTGCGCCCGCCATGGTATCGGCATTGATGTTGTAGGTCTGCCCGTCCACGCCCGCCGCGATCGGCGCGACGATGGGGATCATGCCCGATGCGCTGGCGGTTTCCAGCAAGGTCGTGTCGACCGTCTCCGGCGTTCCGACGAAACCCAGATCGATCACTTGTTCGATGGCGCTGTCCGGGTCGCGGCGCGTGCGTTCGAGCTTGGTGGCGGTAACCAGCCCGCCATCCTTGCCCGAAATGCCGATCGCCTTGCCGCCGGCACTGGCGATCCAGCCGACCAGTTGCTTGTTGATCGCGCCCGACAGCACCATTTCCGCAATCTCGGCCGTTGCCTGGTCGGTTACGCGCAGCCCGTCCACGAAAGTGCTTTCCACGCCCAGCTTTTCCAGCATCGCCCCGATCTGCGGGCCGCCGCCATGTACCACCACCGGGTTGATGCCGACCGCCTTCAGCAGAACGATATCTTCGGCAAATTCGCGCGCGGCCTTGGCATCGCCCATCGCGTGGCCGCCATATTTCACCACGAATGTGCGCCCGGCATAGCGCTGGAAATAGGGCAGCGCCTCGATCAGCACCTCAGCCTTGGCCAGCATTTCTTTGGTCATCGCAGATTCCCGTGTCCGTTCCCGGCGCGGCGTAGGATGTTGCGGCGGTCAAGGAAAGCGCGAAGCTGGCTGGGCCTGAACCGTACAACACCCGGTAATCGGCATTCCCTTCCGATGCGGTCTGCGCGAGAGGGGCTGGGTGCGACGTCTGCTCCCTCCGCGCCGGTTCTGGCGATATGCGCTGCTGCTCGGCACATTTCTGGCGGCCGGCTGGTGGTTTGCGGGATGGCAGACCGACGGCGACGACTGGCGGGAAGTGACGGCGCGCTATCCGGTATGTGGGCAAGACCGTGTACCAAGGGGTCCTGCACCGAGGGGCTGCGTGATCGATGGCGACACGCTGGCGATCGGTTTCGGCAAGGACGCGCGGCGCATCCGTCTTACCGGCTTCGATGCACCCGAACTGGATGGCGCTTGCCCTGCGGAGCGGGCGAAGGCAGCCCTAGCACGTACCACCTTGTCGCGCTGGCTTTCCGCCGGTCCGTTCCTGCTGGATGGAGGCGCGGAACCGCCGCGGGATCGCTATGGGCGCGAGCTGCGTTCCGCTCGCCGGATTACAGCCGATGGTAGCGAGGAATGGCTGGCCGATGCCATGGTGGATGCCGGGCTTGCGCGAGAGGATAGTTGGGAAACGCCAGCAGGCTGGTGTCCGGCCTGACACCGGCAGGGCGAGCGATTGCATCCGCATTGGTGTGACCCGATGGCTTGTCCGCCGCGGTATGCGCATGATTACCGTGCGCTACCGGACCGGAACGGAGGGGCCTCCACGCGCCGGAGCGGCCGGCTGCGGATTAGGCGGCGGGGATGGACCGACCCCTCTCTCGCTCGCCCTTCCGCTTCCTTTCGGCAGCATCTTTGCCATCCGGCATCTTGTTGGCAGTGGTCATGCTCTTGCCGATACTCGCTGCCAGTGCCGTGCCTGCATCGGGTACCGAGCGCCTGCAGCCGGAGCTCTTGTCCGCCGCCCGCTTCGACAGATGCGGCCGGGCGAAGCGGGTGACCTGCATCGTCGATGGCGACACTTTCTGGTTTGGCGGGACCAAGATCCGCATCGCCGATATCGACACACCCGAATCGCACCGCCCGTCATGCCCCGCCGAGGCCGCTCTGGCCGCCCGCGCCACCGTCCGGATGCAGGGCTTGCTCAATGGCGGAAAGTTCGCGCTGGCCCCTTCCGGCGATGGGCGGGATACCGATTATTTCGGGCGATCGCTCCGCATCGTCACGCGCGGCGGGACGAGCCTCGGCGCAGTGCTGGTGCGCGAAGGGCTGGCCGATGCATGGGGCGGGCCGCGGACCGACTGGTGCAATCCGGCTTAGCGCCTGGCGCGGACAAACCACTTCCCCTTTCGCGCGCCCTTGCTAGGCTGCGGCTATGAGAAACACCGCCATCCTGCTCGCCCTGCCGCTCCTCCTGCCGCTGGCCGCCTGCGCCACCACCGCGCCAGATTTGCCCGCTCTGCCGCAGACGCAGCACGCGTTCTGGGATGCGCTGGAAAGCCATTGCGGTAACGCCTATTCGGGCAAGCTGGTCAGCAGCGATGCGCGCGATGTTGACTGGGCCAGGCGCGCGATGGTGGCGCATTGGGCGCGCTGCACCCCGACTGAAATTGCCGTGGCCTTTCATGTCGAGGAAGCAGACGGGTCCGGCTGGGACCGCAGCCGCACATGGCTCGTCAGCCGCCACGCGCCGAACGAGACAGGGATCGATACGAAATATGGGGGCCTGCGGTTGAAGCATGACCACCGGCACGAAGACGGCAGCGTGGATGCGGTGACGCAATATGGCGGCGATACGCTGTCCGCCGGAACCGCCCGCATTCAGGATTTCCCGGTAGATGCATTTTCGATCGCACTGTTCGGGCGCGAGGGGCTGGATGTGTCGGTTACCAATGTCTGGCGGGTGGAAGTGGATGACGCGCAGACGGGCGGCGCGCGCTTCGCTTATCAGCTGACCCGCCGCAACGATCCCACGCGGCTGTTTCGGGTGGAAATGGATGCCGGCAAACCCGTCCCCGCGCCGCCTGCCGCATGGGGCTGGGAGTAAGACCGAACGAACACTCGGCGTTCCATGGGTGGGAACGTGATGCACGGGACACATCCAACGCGCACGATAAACTTCGCGCCACGCTAACAGTATCTGAACCATATGCTGCCACCATCGCGGCATCATGGCGAAGCGATCGACCCATCGGACAAGCTGGCACTCGGCCAAGCGCAAACCGCGCTCCGTGCTGGACCACAACCGCGCTTTCACCGCCTTGCTGGTGGCGCTGCCATTGGCGGCGTTTACCGCCGTGTTTCTGTCTGGCGGACCTCCGGGCGGGGCGGCCAGCACGGTGGCGGATGCGGATCAGCCGCTGTCGGTCCGGCTGGCGGATGTGCCGGTGCCAAACCCGTGGCCGCATGCCCCGCCGCAGGACCTGACGCCGCCTTTCGAAACGAACACGCAATCGGGTGCCTGGCCAAGCCAAAGCCCAAGCCATAGCACCGGCGGACAGCGCGTCGCGCAAAGGTTCGGACGGTGCGGAACAGGCGCGCGCAACAGCTGCATCGTCGATGGCGACACGTTCTGGCATGATGGTGTAAAAATCCGCATCGCCGATATCGACACCCCGGAAGTCAGCAGCCCCGGCTGCGCCCGCGAAGCCCAACTCGGCGCTCGCGCGACAACCCGCATGCAGCAACTGATGAACGAAGGCGCCTTCACGCTAACCCGCCCCATCGGAACCCCCGACACCGACAAATACGGCCGCAAACTCCGCGTGCTGGAGCGAGGCGGCGCGAGCTTGGGCGCGGCACTGGTGCGCGAAGGCTTGGCGGAAGAGTGGGGCGGAACGCGGATCAGGTGGTGTGGGTAGGGTTTTGGTTAGCCGAGGTTGCGCTGGGTTGCCGGGAGTTTTTGTTTGGACCCTGCGGGCGGGGTGCATCCGCACCCCTTGCTTCCTCGCATAAGCTCGGGCGTGCGTTCGCGCTTGCGGTCCGCTGGTCGCGGACCGAATAGCGCTGGATTGATACCTCGTCATTGCGAGGAGCCGCAGGCGACGCGGCAATCCAACAGCACCGCGCTCTGGATTGCTTCGCTACGCTCGCAATGACGAAATAGCGCTGTAGTGAACACCAGGTCCCAGGTCACGGCAGTCATAGGCACAAAGGGCCGCCCGCAACAATGTGAGGAAAGTCTAAGGGAGCGGATACGATTGCCGGCGCTTAAAGCTAAATAAAAATTCTTCAAATAACTACCAAGTAAACAGCTAATAACTATTAGCTATACCGAAGTATCAACATAATCACGCGACCATTTTAAAAAAAATGCAAAAAACGGATCGGTAATATGAAGCTTTTGTTCCTCCTCGTCCCAGTCTAGAACTTTAACCGACATCTCTTCTTTAGAAGCTATCTCAGCCATTTTTTCTAAAACACGAGTGACCTCATGCGCTTGAGGCATATCTTCCTGATAAAGTAAATCTTTCACACTTGCTCGAAGACTTTCGTAATCGACTTTACGCATTCCGGGCTCTAAACGCGAGAGCGCCATTAAGATCACACGATAAATATCAGCAGTTCCACCTCCTACTAATCGGCGCTGTTTTCTGTCTGATCTCTGTCGGGGACCAGAAGCTAGCTTATCAAATATTACCTTTCCAGTGTGTTCGCTTATCTTAATGAAAATACTATCATCGAAGCTTCGTTCGACGGAAGGCTCGGTTAGTTCGTCTGATTTCTGAGCGAGTTCCTTGCAGAATTCCTGCATTAAATGTGGGCTTCCATATGCTTCTTCAGCTAATCTTTTGGAGAGTTTGTCTGTGATCTTCATCCCAAGAAGCGGGAACCCAATTTTGGGAATCTTCACTAGCTCTTCGATGGACCAGTCTGGTACCTTTATAGGTTCGATCCTTCCATTCATTTCACGTTCCACGCGCACTGCATCATATCTGCGGTGAGGAATGGCTATTATAACGAAAGGGAAGCCATCAAAAATTTCACTTTTTAAAGCTCGAACAATATGACCCTGTAAGCTGCGCGGTAAATAATGAAAATCGTCTGCAATTAAAATAGAACTCGTTTCTCGCAAATAGCGAATAGTACGAGAGCGGAGAGATCCCGCTGGTTTGCTTTTTTCGATTTTTTGGCTATTAATTTCTTCATTAATTTGTGCCTGTGTCTTAAGCTTTGCTCCAAATGCGCCTACTGATAGTGTTCCCGATATATCGGCACCTTCTGCTTTCCCAGAAGACTCAGACAACTCAACATCAAGTCGAGCCCCTAATTCTATCATGCATTCTTGCCAAAAATCATCTTCTGATTGAATTCTACCACACTCTACTTTCACGAGTGGTTCTTGGTTGGAAAGGACGCGACGAGTTAGTACTGTCTTGCCTGTCTTCGTCGCACCGGTGACAACGACTAACTTGCACAAATTATCGGTTACCTTTTGAAGCGCTTTCTCCAGCTCCCGTTCTGTGCGTGGCACGTAGGTAAATTTTGGCATACCTCCCGGCACGAATACTGTCCCAATAGTTGGTTTTTGTTCCATTGCCCTACTCTGCCGCCACACCCGCAACACCATCACCGAACAGCCCCGGCCCGTCATCCGCAACGTCGTCCTCGGCGTTGGCGGCTTTGCCTGCGCCTTGGCGTTTGTCGAAGTTCGACCAGACGTCCTGCCAGTCGCCCGTTGTCGCGCCCTTGGAATATTCCGTCGCGCGCTGTTCGAAGAAGTTGGCGTGCTCCACGCCGTTCAAGAGCGGCGTGAGCCAGGGGAGGGGGTGTTCTTCGACCATGTAGATGGCGGGGAGGCCCAGCTGGCCCAGTCGCCAGTCGGCGATGTAGCGGATGTATTTCTTGATTTCCTTAGCCGTCATCCCGTGGACGGGGCCCATTTCGAAGGCGAGGTCGATGAAATTGTCTTCCAGGCGCACGCTCGTCTGGCAGATGTCCATCACGTCTTCCTTCACTGCCTTGGTCAGGCAGTCCCGCTCGCGCACGAATTCGTGGTAGAGGCGGATGATGCCTTCGCAGTGCAGCGTCTCGTCGCGCACCGACCAGCTGACGATCTGGCCCATGCCCTTCATCTTGTTGAAGCGCGGGAAGTTCATCAGCATGGCGAAGCTGGCGAACAGCTGCAGCCCTTCGGTGAAGCCGCCGAACGCCGCCAGCGTGCGGGCGATATCCTCGTCCGTGTCAACACCGAACTGCTGCAGATAGTCGTGCTTGTCCTTCATCTCCTCATATTCGAGGAAGGCGCTGTATTCGCTTTCGGGCATCCCGATCGTGTCGAGCAGGTGCGAGTAGGCCGCGATGTGGACCGTTTCCATGTTCGAAAACGCGGCCAGCATCATCTTGATCTCGGTCGGTTTGAACACGCGGCCGTATTTCTCGTGGTAGCAATCCTGCACCTCGATATCGGCCTGGGTGAAGAAGCGGAAAATCTGGGTGAGCAGATTGCGCTCGTGCTCGGTAATGTTTTGCGCCCAGTCGCGGCAATCCTCGCCCAACGGCACTTCTTCGGGCATCCAGTGGATCTGCTGCTGGCGTTTCCAGAAATCATACGCCCACGGATATTCGAACGGCTTGTAGGTCTTGCGGGCTTCGAGCAGCGACATGGGATTTCCTTAACGAACGGATCGGCGTGGATAGGGGCGTGAATAGATAAGGCTAGTGGGTTGCGATGCCACCTGCAACTATATGTTGTGGTTTGCGCGCAGAAAGTCGGCAGTCCACCAGCCCTTCCCCTGCCGCGTATCGTGCACCCCGCCTCTGAGTCGCGCAAGCGGTGCGAATACCGACGATGGGCATATCTTTGGGATAACGCGGCGTTTACGCAGAACCCATGGCGATCGTGGCCACAAGTCCCAGGATAACGACGCTGCCGACGATAAGGCCGATGGAGAAATGATTGTCATCCGCTTCCGCGCCTACATCGGCAAACCGGGTGCCGGAATCGTCCATCGAGGGGTTCCAGAATTTGTATGCAAAGATAAGCATCAGCGCCGACACACCGGTCGCTATCCAGTATCCAGAAGCGATGCCAGTTGCCTGGGCGAGCAAGCTGGCCAAGGGAAAGGAGGCGCTTGCAGCAAAAACAATTCCTCCAGTCCAGAGAATCGAGAGAGGCGTATGCGTGGTCGCATCCTCTTCCGTTTCATCGGGTGCATCGTCGGATTGTTTCTGCCAGGCTTCCACCGATTCAAGCTGGCGCGCCGCCAAGCGCGCGGCACCCCACTGGCGCGCACCCAAAGCCAATAGGCCAATGCCTACTCCAACTACGGCGAATAACGCCGCATCCGCGAGCTCGTTTTCGCGCGCCCACTGCCATGCCGCGTCCAGCAGTCCGGCGTCCAACATCGCTGTCATGGGGCGAGAATGCCGGAACGCCGAGCCTGCGACAAGCGTTGATGGGATAACGCCTGAACGTAGGCGACCAATCCCCGACAAGGAGCAACGCCATGGGCCAGTATGAACCGAACGATTCCCGCAATGTCACACTCGACACGGATAAGGATACAGCGGGGCTGAAGCCGACCGGCGGACGCGAGGCGGAAGCGCGCGCAAAGGCGGAAAAGGGCAAGGACAGCAAGGACAAGCGCGACGACAGGGAGCGCACATGATGTCCGGATCAGACCACACGCCAATCAAGGAAACCGGCAAGGCGCAGTCCGCTTACGGCAATAGCCGCGATGCCGAAGGGCGCAGCGAGCAGGACGTGGCCAAGGCTTCCGGCAAGGATACAGGCGAAGAAAAGCCGGACGTTGTAGATAACAGCGATACCGCCATTCCCGGCGAAGTATCGGGCGACCCGGCAGCCCGGGCGCAGGCCGATGCAGCACGGCCGCTCTATCAGCCGGACGAGGAAGAATAGACCCACCCGTTTTCGGCCAAATCACGGAACCTGCCGCCCGCGCGGGCCGTTGAGCAGGTGAACCGTTCATTACTTAAGGAGCATTTATGTTCGAGAGACTGCGCATCAAGGAACACATGGAAGTGTCCGATTGCAACAGCCAGCACGTCGGCACGGTCGACGATGTCGAGGGTGACAAGATTAAGCTGACCAAATCGGACAGCGCCGATAGCATTCACCATTTCCTCAATATGGCCGATGTCGACCGCGTAGAAGACAACCGCGTCTATCTCAAGGAAGGCACACACCTTCCTAAAGGCCTGGGCAACAAAGCCGTTTCCTAACTGGGTCCAATCCTAACTGGGTCCGACGAAATCGTGATTGGCCCCCGCCTGCCACAGCGCAGCGCGGGGGCTTTTCGTATTGGGGCTTACCGCGCCGCGCCCAGCAGGGTTATCGCGATCCCCGCAATACAGGCGAGCGCAAGCGCGTAGAACACCAGCGATATGGCGCGTCCTATCACCGGACGTTTCTTCGAAACATTGCCCGAAAAAGTGAAGCCGAACACGCCGGCCAGCAGTGCCATCATGGCATAAAACAGGATCTGGCTGATCATCGCGGCTCTACCCGATTGGAGCGTGGAAGGACGGTCAAACAACCGATCCGATACGAATCCCGGCATTTATTATAAGCAGAACCGCAGCGGCTATGACGAGGAACAGCCCAACCCTGCGCCGTGTGTTATCGCCATTTTTCGCCCCGCTTTGCTGCAATAGCACGCCGCAGACCAGCATAAGTGTAAGCGCCGCAAGGCCAATCAGGAAGACGGTCATCA
The DNA here is from genome assembly GCF_003340475.1 of Alteripontixanthobacter maritimus. Classification (NCBI taxonomy): domain Bacteria; kingdom Pseudomonadati; phylum Pseudomonadota; class Alphaproteobacteria; order Sphingomonadales; family Erythrobacteraceae; genus Alteripontixanthobacter; species Alteripontixanthobacter maritimus. The sequence goes on from NZ_QBKA01000002.1 coordinate 121,663, forward strand.
GAACAGGCCCGCATTACCGAGCGCTGCGACGAGAAACAGTCCGCCGGCCAGCACGAACAGCACCCATGCCAGTTTTCCGCCGATACCCTGTTTGCGGAAGATCAGGCCAAGGGCGAGAAACGAGATGCCCAAGGCGATATAACCGACGTAACCCATTATTCCGTTCCCCCGGTGCTCGCGTACCGATCACCTGATCGCTCGCGTCCAATGTTTGCGATAGCTGACGGCGTTAGAGAATGTCGAATGCGTCGATTACGGCGAGCAACAGAGCAGTGAACAACAACGCCAAAGCTGCCGTGCGCAGAGGTCCTGCGCGGCTCTTGCCGGCGGCGGAGGGAACACGCGCAGCCGCCATCAGCAACACACCCAACACCAGCAGTATCACCACGATCGTCGTCATCGCACGGCCACCTCTGCCAACGGAAAACCCGTCCGCCTACTGGCAGGACAGGCATTCCTCGTAATCGGTCTGTTCGCCTTCTGCAGCCAATTCGAACTTGGCTGCATCGGCTGTGTTATCCGCTTCCACACCGCCGGCGAAGCCTGCCCGCTGTACGGATTTCGATCGCAGGTAATAGAGCGATTTGATGCCCTTTTCCCACGCCTGGAAGTGCAGCATCATCAGGTCCCATTTGTCGACATCGGCGGGGATGAACAGGTTGAGGCTCTGCGCCTGGTCGATGAACGGCGCACGGTCGGCGGCGAATTCCAGTAGCCAGCGTTGGTCCATTTCGAAGCTGGTCTTGAACGCCGCCTTTTCGTCCACGGTAAGGAAGTCCAGGTGCTGGACCGAGCCGCCGCGTTCGAGGATCGAATTCCAGGTGTTGGTGGAATCCTTGCTTTTCTTCTGCAGCAGTTTTTCCAGATACGGGTTCTTCACCACGAAGCTGCCCGACAGGGTCTTGTGCGTATAGATATTGGCCGGGATCGGTTCGATGCAGGCGCTGGTACCGCCGCAGATAATCGAGATCGACGCGGTCGGCGCGATTGCCATCTTGCAGCTGAACCGTTCCATCGCGCCCATATCTTCGGCATCCGGGCAGGGGCCGCGTTCATTGGCCAGCATCATCGAGGCTTCTTCTGCCTTGCCGCTGATGTGCTTGAACATCTTCAGGTTCCACACCTTCGCCATCGGGCTTTCAAAGCCGATCTGCTTGGACTGGAGGAAGGAGTGGAAGCCCATCACGCCGAGCCCCACCGAACGTTCGCGGCTGGCGGAATATTTCGCGCGTGCCATTTCGTCCGGTGCGCGGTCGATATAGTCCTGCAGCACATTGTCGAGGAAGCGCATGACGTCTTCCACGAAATCCTTGTCGCCTTCCCACTCTTCCCACTTTTCCAGGTTGAGCGAGGATAGGCAGCAGACCGCCGTACGGTCGTTGCCGAGGTGATCGCGGCCGGTGGGCAAGGTGATTTCGCTGCACAAATTGGAGGTGGAAACCTTCAGGCCCAACTCGCGGTGATGCTTTGGCATCATGCGGTTCACGGTGTCGGAGAACACGATGTAGGGCTCGCCCGTAGACAGGCGCGTTTCGACCAGTTTCTGGAACAGGCCGCGCGCATCCACTTCGCCGCGCACTTCGCCGCTCTTGGGGGATTTCAGCTCGAACTTGTCGCCTGCGCGTACGGCTTCCATGAAGTCGTCCGTCAGCAGCACGCCGTGATGCAGGTTCAGCGCCTTGCGGTTGAAATCGCCCGATGGCTTGCGGATTTCGAGGAATTCCTCGATTTCCGGATGCGACACGTCGAGATAGCAGGCAGCCGATCCGCGCCGCAGCGAGCCTTGCGAAATGGCCAGCGTCAGGCTGTCCATCACGCGCACGAACGGAATAATTCCGCTGGTCTTGCCATTGAGGCCGACCGGTTCGCCGATCCCGCGCACATTGCCCCAATAGGTGCCGATGCCGCCGCCCTTGGACGCCAGCCAGACGTTTTCATTCCAGGTATTCACGATACCGCCCAAGCTATCATCGACGCTATTCAGATAGCACGAAATTGGCAGGCCGCGCCCGGTGCCGCCATTCGACAATACTGGCGTGGCAGGCATGAACCACAGGTTCGACATGTAATCATACAGCCGCTGTGCATGCTCTTGGTCGTCGGCATAGGCATCGGCTACGCGCGCAAACAGCGACTGGAAGGTTTCGCCGGGCAACAGGTAACGATCGGTCAGCGTGGCCTTGCCGAATTCGGTCAGGTTGGCGTCGCGCACATCGTCGGTGACAATGGTAAAGCGGCGGTCATTGACCCTCTTGCTGTCGGACTCGGCTTTTATTTCGGCAGCATCGGTCACCTGTTCGGCCAGCGCATTGGCAGCTGTTGCCATCGCGCTTGCCGTAGCCGTGGCTAGTGCTTCGCTACCGGTATCCTGCTTGTCCATTGGCAGTGCCTTATCCTTTGCCGCATCCGTCTTGGGCGGTGTCGATGCAGGGGCGGTTTCGTTTTCCATGATCACGGTATCGTCCATCGCCATCGCCTGCTCGTCGCCCTTGCTGAATTCCATTATTCCCTACCCCAATCCTGTATATCTCGCCCGTTTGCGAAAGCTTGCGCGCCGCATCGGGTATCAGCCCTCGATTCGGTGGCCGCTTTGCTGTCTTGCGGCTTCACCTAGCATTCCTGCGAGCGATTTAAGGAGATTACTTCTCCCCATTTTACCCACAGCCAGGGGTTGTGCAGGCCGGTTTCCCGTTTGCCGCAACATGGGCAAAAACAGCACTTTCGCTGTGTTCTCGCCGCGTTTGGCTACACCCGTCATACACTAGGTATGGTGTGTGATCCTGCATTCCCTACCCAATAGATAGTGAATCATCTGCAATTCGCACGCAAGGGGGTTAATCAAGTTTTAAGGTTGGCAGAGTCATCCGCGAGACGGTGTGTTGCCCGCGCCAAACACCGCGACGCGCGGTGCAAGCTGGGGTGGCGGCCCGCGCAACCCCTAATTCGGGAAAACCATAATATTTCCGGAACAGGACGAGATGAACCCGCCGCTATATGAAGCAATGTGTTGGGGCACGAAAATCACCGGTTCGGTTCCGGTCGCCGGGAGCGCTTTTATTCGAACCGACACCACCGGCCATCGTCCGCAGAACGACGAACCAGCGATGTCGGAAGCTTCGTTCCTAAAAGTCAGGCCGAAGGTCGGGAGATGGTGCCGATCGCCAGCAGTGGCGCTGTCCCATCGGACCGATTGGCAAGACGCAACTGTTCGCGCCGGTTAAGTTTCGCGGTCAGCCGTTTCAGCTTGATAGGCGAATCGGACATGACGATATTGGCGAGAAACGCCTGGCCTGGCCGCGCCTCTTCGGGGAATTGCTCCAGAACCGTCAGGTTTTGAACCGCCCGTGTAGCTATCCGGTCAAGCATGTGGTTGCCGGATTTGCGATAGTGGCCGACATTGACGACGTTGCCTTGGCCATCATGTTCGAAACGAACCTGTGCGATACCGGACACGCTCGATGCGCGGTTGTTGACTATCGATCGTTCCACTCGGTCCAATTGTCGTTCCAGGTCAAGTCTGGCGCGGTCAGCGAAAACCTGCGCATCGCTGCTCACGATGATATCGCGGCTTGGAATATTCTGGCCGGAGCCTCCTTCGCGACCATAGACAGGCAGTGCAACAGACAACGCCAGCAACGACGTCAGCATAATTGCCAAAGTTACAGAAAGTATATATTTCATGGGATCATCCTTTTTAAAGTAAATGATCGACCATATTCGTATGCGAAAACGCTATTGCGACCCCACTACCTTCGCGACGACTTGATGGTCGATCGAGAAAGCGGCAACTGCGGTTCACCGGATTTCTGCTTACTATAATATAGGAAAAGGGCATCAAAGCAACGCAGTTCTGCCAATTTCCCAGGCGCCAGCTGCAAATCCTTGAATTAAAAATGACAATGTTAACGATGGAACGGCCGCCGCCCCTCCAGTTCACTCACTGTTCGCGCTTTTCCTAGATCGACTCGGCCCAAGGTTCAGCTTGCGGCGCCTATCGCACATGGCCATTTGCATGTGCGGCGCCGGTTTGCATGGAACAAGGATCGCGCTGCGATAGTGGAGGCTCAGGCGGCTTTGGCATGTCCAGCTATGGCGTCAGCCATTTCGTCTACCAGTTCCAGCGGCAGATCATGGCCCATGCCGGGGATGGTATGCAGCTTTGCCCCGGGAATAGCCTCCGCCGTGTCGTGACCACCTTCTACCGGCACCAAGGGATCGGCCTCACCATGGATGACAAGGGTCGGCGCTTTCACGGCCTGCAAGCGTTTGCGCCGGTCGCCATCGGCAATAATCGCGGCTAGCTGGCGCGGCATTCCCGTGGGGTGGAAGCTGCGGTCGTAATTGCTGCCGGCAAACTCGCGCAGGCGCTCCTCGTCGCGCGGGAAATCGGGGCTGCCGATAGCTCGTGCAATAGTCAGTCCGAGCTCGGTGATGGTGGCCTTGTCGGTATCCTTCGGCCGCTGCGTCAGTGCCTTGATCGCATCCTTGCGCGCGGCAGGCAACTTGGGGTTGCCGGTGGTGGACATGATGGATGTGAGGCTGAGTACCTTTGTGGGATGCCGCATCGCCACATGCTGCGCGATCATACCGCCCATCGATGCGCCGACGATATGCGCGGCGGGAATGTCCAGCGCATCGAGCAGCGCAGCCGCATCGTCCGCCATATCTGCCAGCTGATAAGGCAGTTTCTTCCGCAAGCCGAGCTTGGTCATGATGGCCGTCACCGGGATCGATGGGGTGCCGGTATGCGTGAATTTTTCCGACAGTCCGATATCGCGATTGTCATAGCGTATGACACGAAAACCGCGGCCAGCCAGCGCCTCGACCAGCTCCATCGGCCAATACGTCAGCTGCGCGCCAAGCCCCATGATCAGCAACAGCGGAGGATCGGTATCCTTGCCATAGGATTCGTACTCGATGGCAATGCCGTTGGCTTGGATCTGGGTCATTGGACGTTCCTGTTTCAACCCATCGTCATTCCCGCAAATGCGGGAACCCAGGGCGTCAAAGGGGTTCGAACCCCAAATCGACCGCAAGATCAACCCAGCGCGGGTTTTCCGTCTCGATCAGATCCAGCTTCCATGCGCGATTCCACTTCTTGATGTGCTTTTCACGGATAATCGCGTGTTCCATTGTGGACTGCTGTTCGAACCAAACCAGTTTGTGGATGTGGTGTTTCCTCGTGAAGCCTGAGAAAGTCCCTTCACGGTGCTGTGCAATTCGCGGTGCTGTGCAATGCGTTGCAAAAGGTTCGAGGTCACGCCGCAATAGAGGGTGCCGTTGCGTTGTGAAGCGAGGAGGTAGACTGTTGGTATGGCGTCGCGCCTCAATGCCCTAGGTTCCCGCGTTCGCGGAAATGACGAAAAAGGGGTGGTAGATAGAACCCTTCGTCATCCCCGCGAAAGCGGGGACCCAGAGCGAGCGCCACACACAATCCAACTTCAAGGCACCAGTACCGTGTCGCGCGCTGTGTCTTTCGTTTCGGGGTAGTCGAGCGTGTAGTGAAGCCCGCGGCTTTCGTGGCGGGCGAGTGCGCTGTCGACGATGAGCTGGGCGGATTGGTGAAGGTTGCGCAGCTCGATCAGATCGGTGGTGACACGGAACGCGCCGTAATAATCGTCGATCTCCCGACCCAGCAGAGTAATTCGGTTGCGGGCCCGTTCCAAGCGCTTCGTAGTGCGCACGATGCCGACATAGTTCCACATCATGCGCCGGATTTCTGTCCAGTTCTGCTTGATGACGACTTCCTCGTCGGAATCCGTAACCCGGCTTTCGTCCCATTCGCGGATGGTTGGCGGATCGTCCAGCGTATCGAACCGGGCAAGAATGTCGCGCGCCGCCGCCTCGCCGAAGACGAAACATTCCAGCAGGCTGTTGCTGGCCAGCCGGTTGGCGCCGTGCAGACCGCTCTCGGTCACTTCGCCAGCCGCCCACAGGCCCGGCAAATCGGTGCGCGCATCGAGGCCGACGACCACGCCGCCGCAAGTGTAATGCTGCGCCGGGACCACGGGGATGGGCTGCGCCGTCATGTCGATGCCGAGGCCGATAAGCTTTTCATGGATGGTCGGGAAATGCGCGCGCACGAAGTCGGCCGGTAGGTGGCTGATGTCGAGATGCACGTAATCGAGGCCGTAGCGCTTGATCTGGTCGTCGATCGCCCGAGCCACCACATCGCGCGGGGCGAGCTCCATGCGTTCGGGGTCGTAATCGGCCATGAAGCGATGGCCGGTGTCCGGGTGCAGCAGGTGCCCACCTTCGCCCCGCACAGCTTCTGTGATGAGGAAATTCTTGACCTCAAGATTGTAGAGGCAGGTCGGGTGGAACTGCATCATTTCCATGTTCGATACGCGGGCACCGGCGCGCCACGCCATGGCGATCCCGTCCCCCGTTGCGCCGCGCGGTGCGGTGGAGAACTGATACACCCGTCCCGCTCCGCCTGCCGCCATGACAGTGGCGCGTGCGACGTGCGCTTCGACCTTGCCGGTTTGCGTATCCAATGCATACGCCCCCCACACCCGTCCGCTGCCGGAGAATCTCGCAGCATTCTGGCCAGTAATCAGGTCGACGCAGGTGCGGCCCGCAAGCATGGTAATGTTGGGATTGGCGTCGGCCGCCTTCAGCAGCGCCTCCTGAACGGCCCAGCCGGTGGCGTCGTCGACATGAACGATCCGGCGGTGGGAATGCCCGCCCTCGCGCGTCAGGTGGAGGTCGCCGGAATCGCCGTTGAACGGCACGCCGAGTTCGACCAGTCGCTCGATAGATCGCGGCGCGCGTTCGATGACGAACTCTACCGTCTCCCGGTTGTTGAGGCCGGCGCCCGCCACCATGGTGTCGCGGATATGATCGTCGAACGTATCGCCCGCATCCAGCACCGCAGCGATGCCGCCTTGCGCCCAAGCCGTGCTCCCGCCGGTGAGCGAACCCTTGGCCAGCACCAGCACTTTTTTGTGTTCCGCCAACGCGAGCGCCGCGGTCAGCCCGGCCGCGCCCGATCCGATGACCAGCACATCATGCGTATTGGCCGCCACGTTCAATTTCCGCTCGTAAGCGATACGAACACATCTTCCAGATCGGGCTCCAGCGTAGTCACATCCTCGATAGCATAACCATGTTGCTGGATCCGCGCGAGGACCTGCCCGGCGGTAGTCACATCGCGGTCATAGGTAACCTCCAGCGTACGCGGCTGGGTCACTTCGCCCTTCACGAATATATCTTCCATGGGCGGTCCGGCCAGATCCTTGTCCACCGTAACGCGCACGATCTTGGTCCGGGCCATGTCGACCAGTTCGCGGGTGGTCTTGTTAGCGATCAGACGGCCGTGATTGATGATGGCGATGCGCTCGCACAATTCTTCCGCTTCTTCGAGGTAATGCGTGGTCAGCACGACCGTTACGCCGTCACGGTTGAGTTCGGTCACCAGTTCCCACAGCTGCCGTCGCAGATCGACGTCGACGCCAGCCGTCGGTTCGTCCAGCACCAGGATCGGCGGGGAATGCACCATCGCCTTGGCGATCAGCAGCCGCCGCTTCATCCCGCCCGACAAGGTGCGCGCATAGGCATCGCGCTTATCCGCCAGATGCACCGCGCGCAGCAATTCCTCCGACCGGCGCAGCGTTTTTGAGATGCCGTAAAATCCACCCTGGTTTTCCAGCACTTCGAACGGGGTGAAGAACGGGTCGAACACGATTTCCTGCGGCACGATACCGATCGCACGCTTGGCATTGCGGCGCTGGGTGTCGATGTCAAAACCCCAGATATCCGCTTCTCCGCCGGTTTTCGTTACCAGCCCGGCAAGGATATTGATCAAGGTCGATTTGCCCGCGCCGTTTGGGCCGAGCAGGCCGAAAATCCCGCCTTCGGGTACATCGAAACTGACGTCGTCCAGTGCCAGTTTGCCCTCCGCGTCAGGTTCTGTCGCGCCCTTTGCAGGTGCGTAACGCTTGGTGAGATTTCGGATCGATATGGCGGGGGGCGGGGCGGGCATGATGGCCGTGCAATAGGGCCGCTGCGACAGGGGGTAAAGCCTGCCTGATTTTCGTGGCCCGACAGCCTGTGTTTATACGAATATTAACCATCTCACAGTGGTATATCTTAACAGCGGTTGGGTAGACCTGTGGACCATGGGTCGCACTCCATCATTATCTGGCAGGGTATCGCACCGGCTGAAGGGCTGGAAAGCTGCGGCCGTAATCCTGATGGCGGCTGCATTCGCGCTGCCTTCCGCGACAGCCTTTGCACAGGCGGCCCATTCCCAATCGATTACCACCCGCACCCAGGTTACCGACGGTATGCAGCTGTCCAACCCATGGGATATGGATTTCGGCGTGGTCCTGGTTCAGGGCGCCGGCACCATCGTGATGACGCCTGCCGCGGACACGACATGCACCGTGACCGGTCAGCTGATTCACAATGGCACCTGCGTTGCTTCGCAATTCGATGCGACGGGCGCATTTCTGCGCCGCATCCGCATTCGCAAGCCTGCACAGAACCGCATCGTCCTGACCGGGCCGGGTGCAGACATGATCGTCAGCAACGTCGTGATCGGCGGTGAGACTGGTATACTGCGGCTCACACAGAATGGTCGTTCGCGCAACATTCGGTATCTGGTGATCAATCCCGATGGCACTTTCACCTTCAAGATGGGCGGCACCCTGACAGTTGCCGCCGACCAGGCGCCAGGCCTTTATACCGGCCAGTTCGAAGTCAATCTCGACTACGATTGACCGTGAGTAGTTCGTGCTACTGATGAGCGGCCCAACGGCTCAAACCGATTCCGCCGTTGTGAAGTCGCCGCATTGGCCTTAATCGGCAATCCATGCGCACCACATATACACCGCCGCCGGAAGTCATCACCGTCACCACCCCCCGCGTCAGCTGTGACGGAGCCAGCGGCATTCGGGCACCTCGTCAAATACCGGGCCAAGCGCCAGGCAAGACGCCCGGCGCCGCGGTGATCGGTGCAACCGCGCTTGGGCATCCGCGCGTGTTCCTTGAAATCGACGAGCACGGCTATGTCGATTGCGGCTATTGCGACCGGCGCTTCGTGCTGGAAGGCGGCCCGGCGGATGGGGTGGACCAGGCGACCTTGCGCGACATTTCGGAAGGTGGCGATCCCGGCCACCGCTAAGCGCGGGATATTGGAGCGCGGCTGTTCAAGCGTTGCCGGGCTACCTATATCAAGCGGTATGACCGCAACCGATCCCCGCTCGCTGCTTTACGCTACCGATAAGCTATCTCCCGATGAAGCGCGCGCAATTGCCGCCGAAACGCTGAAAGGGTGCGACGACGGCGAGTTGTATCTGCAATTCGCCGCGTCGGAGAGCTTCGCCTTCGATGATGGCCGGTTGAAACTGGCCGATTACAGCCGCGATCCAGGCTTCGGTCTGCGCGGTGTAACGGGCGAGATGACCGGGTTCGCCCATGCCAATGAAATCAGCACTGCCGCCATCCGCCGCGCGGGTGAAACGCTGCGCCTGCTCGATCCGGCGAAAGGCAAACCCGCCGCTCCGCCGCGTCGCAGCAACCGGCACCTTTATACAGATGCCAGTCCGCTGGACGCTGTGTCGTTCGAAAAGAAGGTCGCCCTGCTGGAACGGATCGATGCTGCCGCCCGCGCCCGCGATCCGCGCGTCAAGCAGGTCACCGCATCGCTCGCCGCCAGCTGGAGCGTGGTGGAAATCGTGCGGGCCGACGGATTCGTGGCAACAGATATTCGCCCGCTGGTACGCCTGAATGTGGGTATTGTCGTTGAAAAGGACGGGCGGCGCGAAACCGGCAATTTCGGGCTTGGCGGACGGTATCTCTACGACCGTATCATGGGCGAGGAAACGTGGAACCGCTGCATCGACGAGGCGCTGGCGCAGGCGCTCGTCAATCTGGACAGTGTGGACGCCCCGGCCGGCGAAATGACCGTGCTGCTCGGCCCCGGCTGGCCCGGCATCCTGCTGCATGAGGCGATCGGTCATGGCCTGGAAGGGGATTTCAACCGCAAGGGCACCAGCGCGTTTTCCGGCAGGCTGGGCGAACGCGTCGCCGCGCCTGGCGTGACGGTGGTGGACGATGGCAGCCTGATCGACCGCCGCGGCTCGCTATCGATCGACGACGAAGGCACGCCGACAGAGGAAACCGTCTTGATCGAGGACGGCATTCTCAAAGGCTATATGCAGGACCGCCTGAACGCCCGGCTGATGGGCGTGAAACCCACCGGAAACGGCCGCCGCGAAAGTTACGAACACGCGCCCATGCCGCGCATGACCAACACCTTCATGCGCGCCGGTCAGGACGATCCGGCGGAACTGCTGTCCCGCGTGAAAAACGGCATATTCGCCAAGAGCTTCGGCGGCGGTCAAGTCGATATCGTGTCCGGCAAATTCGTGTTCTCCTGCACTGAGGCTTACAAAATTCAGGATGGCAAGCTGGGCGCACCGATCAAGGGCGCCACGCTGATCGGGGACGGGCCGACCGTGCTGACGAAGGTCGCAGGGATCGGCCACGACTTCGCGCTGGATGAAGGCGTCGGCACTTGCGGCAAGGGCGGCCAGACCGTCCCTGCCGGTGTCGGCCAACCCAGCCTGCTGGTGGACGGGCTGACGGTGGGCGGCACTGCCTGACGGTTCGTGCGTTGATCTGTGCAAAGTCAGCGACAGTTCACCCGGCGCCTTGCACGGTATGTCCTGAAAGGATGAAGATGATGGCACGTTTCAATGCAATTCTGAAAACCGCAATTCTGGCAGGTTCGGCCCTATCGCTTGCAGGCTGCGCAGCGTCTTCTGCCCGAACGGCATCCATTGCCGATGCCGGGCCGACCAAGGGACAGCTGGAGCTTGCCAAATTGACCGAAGGTATGGTCGCCGGGGAACCCCAGCGTTGCATTTCGACGTTCGGCAACCGGGCCTTGCGCATCGTCGATGAAACCGCGCTGGTGTACGATTCCGGTCAGACAGTTTACGTCAACATGACGCAGAATCCGCGTTCGCTGGATGACGATGATATTCTCGTCATTCGCAAATTCGGCGGCACTCAGCTTTGCCGCCTGGATCAGGTCACTACTGCTGACCGGTTGGGCGGATTCTTCACCGGTGCCGTTTTTCTTACCGACTTCGTACCTTATACCAAGCCGGGATGATCGATACCTCGCGTCGGTGGGCGGATGAAATTCTGTATGTTTGGTTTCATCGCCTGACACCATCGGACTGGTTCGTCCCTAGGGATGCTGTCGACGCGATGTTGGAGCAGCGGTTCGAGAACGACCTGCACGCGCTTGGCACCCGCCGCGCGCAGGATTTCATGCAATCGCGCCGAACGGCCCGGGCGGCCATCCTGGTGTTCGACCAGGTGCCGCGTAATCTCTACCGGGGCACGGCCGCGGCTTTCGCCTGGGACGATCTTGCGAAGGACCTTTGCGAAATGACACTGGTGCGCTGGGGCACCGCCGGACTGTCGCGCATGGAGCGGCAATTTCTGCTCATGCCGCTGATGCATAGCGAGGATATTGCCGCGCAGGAGGCCAGCCTCCGCTGGTTCGCGCAACCGGGCAACCGCGGCGCATTGGCATTCGCGCGATCGCACCACCGGATGATCGCACGCTTCGGCCGGTTCCCGCACCGGAACGAAGCGTTGGGGCGTAACAGTACGCCAGCGGAGGAACGCGCCGTTGCGCGCGGTTTCAGCTGGTAACAGCAGCATCCCGGTACCACAGGCATATATCGCTGACTGGGCATTGCGCGCATTTGGGCGCGCGGGAGGTGCAGATGCGTTTGCCGAACTGGATCAGCCAGAAATGCCCGTCGCGCAGTGCCCAAGGCGGAGTGCGCGCCTCCAGTTGTTGCGCCGTCTTGTCTGCAGTTTTTGCCTTGGTCAGCCCGATCCGGTTGCACACCCGGTGAACATGCGTATCGACCGCGATCACGTCTTTCCCGAAGGTAAAGCTCAGCACGATATCGGCGCATTTACGGCCGATGCCCGGAAGTGAAAGAAGTCCTTCGCGCGTGTCCGGTACTACGCCGCCATGTTCGGCCAGCAGCGCCTCGCAGAACTTGCGGATGTTGCGCGTTTTAATATTGTACAGGCCGCAGGGCTTTATCGCGGCGGCGATATCGCGGTCGTCCAGATCCAGCATGGCTTCCGGAGTTCGCGCCAGCGCAAACAGCGCCCGCGCCGCTTTGGCGGTGTTCCGGTCGAGCGACTGGGCTGACAGCATACAGGATATGCAGGACCGGAACGCGTCGGGCTGCCCTTTGGGGCCCTTCGCACCTGGCGTACGCCCCGGCATGGCCTCGGCCAGTTGCCGGTAGACAGTCTCAACTTCGGTTTCATTGAGCATTTGCGCCATATCGGTCAGCGGCTTGCGACGCGGGCGGTGCCGGTCTTGCACCAAGTCAGTGCTGCGCATGGCTCGCATTGCGGAGCAGCGGGACGGCACCATGTCTGGCCGACTTTCTTCATCAGCAAATGATGCTCGTCATAATCCGCGCCCGACCATTCCGGCGGCATAGCGGGCATGATGGCATCGAATGCCCGTGCCGTGTCGGCCTTGGGCGGCACAAGACCCACGCGCTGCAGAATGCGCCGATGATGCGAATCCAGGACGATGGCACGCCGGTTGAGCGTGCTGGCGTTCATTACACCCGCCGCGACTTTGCGCCCGATGCCGGGGAGCTGTTCCAGCCAGTCCATCGCCGCGCTGGTTTCCATGTCCGTCAGATGCGACAGGTCCACTTTACCACGCCGTCCGACCAATTCAGTAAGGCAAGCCTTCAGCCGTTCGGCAGCAATCCTAGGATATGTCTGCGTGGCAAGCTCTGCGAGCAGTTCGTCCGGAGCAGCTGCCGCTACGGCTTCCCATGAGCCATATTTGTCCAACAACCGATCGGCAGCCTTGTTGGAAATTTCGGATCTGGTGCGCGCCCCGATGACACCTTGCACCATCACCCATTCCGGTGCCCGGCGTTCACGCTCCGTCCGTTCAATGCGCCCGAACCGCTGGACCAGGAGCGGCTGCAAATTGCGCAGAACATCTGTTCGGGGGTCGTCTTCAAGCGGTAGCTGGCTGGTCACGTTGCAAACCGTTTCGGGTGGTTACTGCCGCAACTGACCGCGAATGGCACCCTTCGGATATTCGGCTGTGTGCACGTTGACGTAATAGTTCGACAAGCCTTCATCGAACGCACGCTGAACCCAAGAGGTATCGGTGCTGCATCCGCGCCAGCCGCCTTCGGTGGCCTGCTTCAGGGGGAGAACCACCGGACCATCGACACCCGCACGGCCGCGATGGATGTGTGCGCCGGTGATCGGGCCGAGGCCCTTCAAACCGTTCAGGTCCCAGCACACGCGCTTGAGCTCGTCGGCAAAGCTGATCTCTGCCGTGCCGGAACCGTTCAAATCGCCGCGATGTACTTCGTTGGCGCCCCGCAATTCTGCGGTATATGTCGAGGAGATCGTCTCAGTATAGGCTTCCTGCAGCGTCTCGCACCCTCCCAGAGTAAGAGCGGCAGCGGCAAGGGTCAGGGCGCGAAGTGTCATGGCAGGTTCCTCGATCGTGAACGGATCAGTCGGAATCTCAACGAAGGCCGCGTTCGCGCGTTCCCGCAGCGATCATCAATCGAAATAGCGCTTCAGCCGCGAAGCGTTCTTGCGGCCCGATGCGGCGTTGACGATTCCGGCACCCAATTTGCGCACACCGGGTATGGCCTTCAGCCATTTCAGCCGGTCGGCGCGTTGCAGCAAAGCATCGGCAGAACTGTCGTCCGCGAACCGATAGTCCTGCGCATCGTCATGTTCGGCGCTGTTGTCGATCAATTCGGATTTACGGCGTGAGGCAGCACGGTCGATGTGAAACGCAACGAGCGATTCGAACACCTGGATCGACCAGACCCTGTCGTCCGCCTTCGTCTTGTCGAGAGAACCGAAACGCAGATTGATGCGGTCGAGATACTGTTTCACGTAATTGAGGAAGCTGTATTTTTTACGGCCATAGCGGTTCATGTAGGAGGTGTGGGTATCCTCCACCGCCAGAGTGCCACCATCCTTCATGTTGGCAAGCAGACTTTCGACCGTGATGATCTGCTGTTCGTAAGTGTGCCCGCCATCGTCCAGCACCACATCGACCGGCCCGATTTCCTTCACGAAGTTTTCCCAGAACCCCTCGTCGCTCTGGTTGCCGATGAAAATTTCGAAGCCGTCCTTCTCCCACTTTTTCGCATTGGGATTGAAGTCGATGCCGATAATTCGCGCCTCGGGACCGAAATAATCGCGCCACATGAACAACGATCCGCCGCCGAAAATCCCGATTTCGACAAACGTGATGGGTTTGCCGCGGTATTTGGCGAACAGATGATCGTAAGTATCGAAATAGGTCGATACCTTGACGCTGCGGTAGGGGCTCTTTTCGAACGAGGCGAAGGTGCCGGAATCGGTCATCGCTTGTCTCCGGTATGAATTATTAGCTGGGACCGAGCGCCATAGGCGCGTCAAGCCGAGGGAATTGAGGAATTATTCCCATTCGATAGTGCCGGGCGGCTTGGATGTATAGTCGTACACCACGCGGTTGATGCCTTTGACTTCGTTAACGATGCGCGTGGCGCACCCTGTCAGGAAGCTGGCGTCGAACGGGAAGATGTCCGCTGTCATGCCGTCGGTGCTGGTGACCGCGCGCAAGGCACAGACACTGTCATAGGTGCGCGCGTCGCCCATCACGCCCACGGTCTTTACCGGTAGCAGCACGGCGAATGCCTGCCAGATCGCATCGTACAGACCGGCGTTGCGAATTTCGTCGAGGTAGATCGCGTCCGCCTTGCGCAGGATGTCGCAGCGTTCCTTGGTAACTTCGCCGGGAATGCGGATGGCGAGGCCGGGGCCGGGGAACGGGTGGCGGCCGACGAACTTGTCGTCGAGGCCCAGCTCTCGCCCCAGATCGCGCACTTCGTCCTTGAACAATTCGCGTAGGGGCTCGACCAACGCCATGTTCATGCGTTCGGGCAAGCCTCCGACATTGTGGTGGCTCTTGATCGTGACGCTCGGCCCGCCGGTAAAGCTGACGCTTTCGATGACATCGGGATATAGTGTGCCCTGGGCGAGGAAATCTGCGCCGCCGAGCTTGGCCGCTTCCTCCTCGAACACGGCAATGAATTCGCCGCCGATGAACTTGCGCTTTTTCTCGGGGTCGGTTTGACCCGCCAGGCCCGCCATGAAGCGGTCTTCCGCTTCTACAACCACCAATGGAATGTGATAATGTTCGCGGAACAGCGTTTCTACCTGTTCGCGTTCGTTCAGCCGCAACAGGCCGTGATCGACGAACACGCAGGTCAGCTGGTCGCCGATCGCTTCATGGATGAGGATGGCTGCGACGGAGCTGTCGACCCCGCCGCTGAGGCCGCAGATCACTTTCCCGCCGTCTGGGCCGACACCCACCTGTTCGCGGATTTCGGCGATCTTGGTGGCGCGATATTCGGCCATGCTCCAGTCGCCGGTCAGGCCGCAGACATGGCGCGCGAAATTGCCGATCAGCTTGGCGCCATCCGGCGTGTGCACCACTTCGGGGTGGAACTGGATACCGTAGAACCGGCGTTCTTCGTCGGCGGTGATAGCAAACGGCGCGCCGTCCGAAGTGCCCACCGTGGTGAAGCCGGGAGCAAGGCTGGTTACTTTGTCGCCATGGCTCATCCAGACCTGGTGGCGCTCGCCCTTGCTCCAGACTCCTTCGAACAGGGTGCTGGTGGTTTCGATATCGACAAATGCGCGGCCGAATTCGCCCATTTCGTGGCTGGTGATCTCGCCGCCCAGTTGCTTGGCCATAACCTGCTGGCCGTAACAGATGCCAAGTATCGGAACGCCTGCCTGATAGAACGCGTCTGGCACCAGCGGCGCATCCTCGTCGTTCACACTGGAGGGGCCGCCCGACAGGATAATGCCGTCAGGCTGCATCCGCTCGAACGCTTCGGCGGCGGAGTTGAACGGGGCGATTTCGGAATAGACGCCCGCTTCCCGCACCCGGCGCGCAATCAGCTGAGTTACCTGACTGCCGAAATCGACAATCAGGATTGATTCGGAATGGAGCGCTTCGGGCGTGAAGCCGGCTTCTGGTACTAGGAGTTCGGTCATGCCGCCCCCGATAGATGCACGATTTGCCTGCGTCCAGCGGCCACGCGGCCAGGTCCCGACCGACACTGCGCTTTGGGAACTCGCGCAAGGCGCAGCAAGGTTTAATCCGCTCCCAAAGATGCAGGAAAGCGCAGGTGTTACTGGATCACGAAATAGTTTGGTGCGTATTTTGCAACACGTCTCCCGGTAAACTCACTTTCGCAAAGCCGCACGAAAGATTATTTCACTTCTCGAGCCGACCGGAAGTACTCGCCTCCTCTCCCCCTCCCCCTCGATGCGGGGCTTCCGGCGGTCGCTCATTAGGAGACATGATATGCGCAACAATGTTGCAGTTAACATCATCGCTCTGTTCGCGGCTGCGGCAATCAGCGGAATGACGCTGGGCGCCACGATCGCCTGACAGGCTTTGAATTAGGCTTCGCCGTAAATGGCAGGTCGCAATGACAAAATGAAAGCGCGCCGGCCCTGTCAGGGTCAGCGCGCTTTCGTCGTTTGGCAACCCTCAGGACGCGCCACATTGCTGTGCCAGGTCGCGCAATTCGGTCTTCAGCAGCTTGCCGATATGGCTGCGCGGCATGGCTGCGATCGTATGAAGCGCGGATAGCCGCTGGGTCTTGCCGAGGCGGGCATTGACCGCACTCAGGATGGTATCCACGGGCGGCGCGCCATCTGCTACTACCACAAACCCGACCGGCGTTTCGCCCCAACGTTCGCTGGCAATGCCAACCACGGCGGCCTCGACCACGCCGCTTTCCCGCTCCAGCTCGGCTTCCAGATCGGCAGGGTAGATGTTGAAGCCGCCGGAGATGATCATGTCCTTCGCGCGCCCAACCAGCTCGACGAAGCCGTCGGCATCGACGCGGCCGATATCGCCCATCCGCATCCATGCCTCGCCAGTCTCGGGATCGATCCAGCGCGCGGCGTCCGTGGCTTCTGCCCGGTTGCGGTAACCGCTCATCATGGTGTGACTGCGGCCGACCAGGTTCCCGGCCTCGCCCGGTGCAACCTCGCGGTCATCATCGTCCAGCACGCGCAAGCGGTGGCCCGGTGCCGGCCTGCCGACGGTGTGCAACTTATCGGGGTGCTCATGCGCGTATAGCAGGCAGACGACGCCGCCTTCGGTCATGGAATAGATCTCGATCAGCGCGCCCGGCATCCGGTCCAGCACTTCGCGCTTCAACGTAGGCGCGAAGGGGGCAGACGTGCAATATTTATACCGCAGCGCAGACAGGTTCGTGCGATCGAATGCAGGATCGTCCAGCAGCCGGCGATATTGTACCGGCACCAGCATGGTGGTGTTGGTCCGGTCGGTTTCGGCATGGGCGAGCCAGCGCGCCGCATCGAACTTGCCCATGATGCGCACGCTGCCGCCCGCCAGCAACGCGGCGAGGAAGACGACCATGGTGGTGTTGGAATATAGCGGGGTCGAGGCCAGCGCGCGGATCGGTTCAGGCTCGCTGCTACCGGCGTTGCCGCGAGCGCCCTTCAGCCATGCAGCCGCGGTCGGAGCGAATTGCCGCCAGCGCATCGCGTGCGAATGCACGATGCCCTTGGGTATGCCGGTCGTCCCGCTGGAATAGATGATGTTGAAGGGATCGTCGGCTGAAGGCTCCACGGCTGGCGCTGGCGTACCTGCAGGTGCCATCCAGTCCCCCAGCTCTTCATCCAACACTACGACACGCAGGTCCGGCGCGAAATCCTCGCCCAGTTCAGCGAGCTTGGCCCGATCGACGAACAGATGCGCTGCGCCGCTATCCGCGACCATGCCGGCAAGCTGCTCGGGTGTGGCGCTGGTGGTCAGCGGTGCCGCTACACCGCCCGCCATCACGGCCCCCAGAAATACCAGCGCGTAGGGGATACCACTGGTGCCCAGGATTGCGACGGATTGCCCCTGTTCCAGCCCGTCTGTCCGCAATTGCGCGGCGATGCGGTCCACCCGGTCCATCATCTCGCCCCAGTTCAGCGATCCGGCATCGTCGAGCAGAGCGGGTGCGTCCGGCCGGGCTGTCCGCCAGTGGTCGAAAATCGCGCGATACGTGCCGATTTCCGCCCCTAAAATCGCCTCGATTTCTGCCGCCATTATCCATCCTCCATCGCCTGTGGTTAGGCGCGCACGGCGGAAGCTGGCAAGCGCTGGCGGCGGGATCGGGCGGAGGCGGGGAAAAACACCGTCCGCGCTGCGTGTGAAGTTTGGGTTTGCGCGCCTTTGCGCCTATATCGGATGCATGAGTGAAACACCCGAAAACACGCCCAACCCCGACCCCAGCTCCAATCCGGCGATCCCCGCCGCAGATACCCCGCAGGGCGATAGCGCGGCGAACCCGAACAAGAACGCCTATGGCGCCGATTCAATCAAGGTTCTCAAGGGGTTGGATGCCGTTCGCAAGCGGCCAGGCATGTATATCGGCGACACCGACGATGGCAGCGGTCTGCACCATATGGTGTTCGAGGTGAGCGACAATGCCATCGACGAGGCGCTGGCGGGCCATTGCGACCTGGTCCTGATCGAGCTCAACCCCGATGGCAGCGTGTCGGTCGAGGACAATGGCCGCGGCATTCCGGTAGATATGCACAAGGAAGAGGGCGTTTCGGCAGCCGAGGTCATCATGACCCAACTGCATGCCGGCGGTAAGTTCGAGAACACCAGCGACGACAATGCCTACAAGGTTTCGGGCGGGCTCCATGGCGTGGGTGTGTCGGTGGTCAACGCGCTGTCCGAATTCCTCGAACTGACCATCTGGCGCGATGGAAAAGAGCACTGGATGCGCTTCGAACATGGCGACGCGGTTAGCTCGCTGGTGGAGAAAGGCGATGCGCCGCCCGCTGAGGATGGCGGCCTGCGCAAGGGTACGCGGGTCACCTTCCAGGCCAGTACCGACACATTCAAGAACGTCACCGATTTCGATTTCGAGAAACTGGAGCACCGGTACCGCGAGCTCGCCTTCCTCAATTCCGGCGTCCACATCAAACTGCGCGACAAGCGCGGCGAGGAGGTGGCCGAGCATGACCTGTTCTACGAAGGCGGCATTGCGGCCTTCGTCAGCTATCTCGACCGTAACAAGCAGCCGCTGATCCCCGAACCCATCGCGATTTCTGCCGAGCGCGACATGATCGGCATCGACGTGGCGCTGGAATGGAACGACAGCTATTATGAAAATGTCCTCTGCTTCACCAACAACATCCCGCAGCGCGACGGCGGTACGCATCTGGCTGCCTTCCGCGCCGCGCTGACCCGCACGCTCAACAACTACGCCAACGCGTCGGGCATGTTGAAGAAGGAAAAGGTTACGCTTTCGGGCGAGGATATGCGCGAGGGGCTGACAGCCATCGTGTCGGTCAAGCTGCCCGATCCCAAGTTCAGTTCGCAGACCAAGGACAAGCTGGTCTCATCCGAAGTGCGCTCTCCGCTGGAAAGCCTGATGAGCGACAAGATGACCGAATGGCTGGAGGAAAACCCGGCCGATGCAAAGACCATCATCCAGAAGGTGATCGACGCCGCCGCCGCGCGCGAGGCGGCCAAGAAGGCACGCGAACTGACCCGGCGCAAGGGCGCGATGGACATAGCGAGCCTGCCGGGCAAACTGGCCGATTGCCAGGAACGCGATCCGACCTTGTGCGAACTGTTCCTGGTCGAGGGCGATTCCGCCGGCGGTTCCGCCAAGCAGGGCCGCGACCGCAAGACGCAGGCGATCCTGCCGCTGAAGGGCAAGATCCTGAATGTGGAGCGCGCGCGGTTCGACCGGATCATTTCGTCGAAGGAGGTCGGCACACTGATCCAAGCGATGGGCACCGGCATTCGCGACGAGTTCAATCTGGAAAAGCTGCGCTATCACAAGATCGTCATCATGACGGACGCCGATGTCGACGGCGCGCATATCCGCACGCTGCTGCTGACATTCTTCCACCGCCAGATGCCCGAAATCATTCGCAACGGACATCTGTTCATTGCGCAGCCGCCCTTGTTTAAGGTGAATAAGGGCCGCAGCGAAGTCTATCTAAAGGATCAAGCCGCGCTCGACCGTTATCTGGTCGATGCCGGGCTGGATGGGCGCGTGTTGCAAACGAGTGGTGGTGCGCGCGGCGGGCCGGATCTGGCCGCTCTGGTCGAACATGCGCTGCGCATCCGCAATCTGATTGCCTTCGTACCGCGCAAATACGATGCTGCGCTGATCGAACAGCTGGCCATTGCCGGCGCGCTTGCCCCGGGCCTCGACAAAAAGGCGCGCGAGGCTGCGCTGGATGCCGCTGCCGCCCGACTGCAGATGGGCGATGACGATGCGAAATGGTCCGCCCGCATTCGGGACGGTTCCGGCGAAAGTGAGAATGAGAGCACAGGCGCGATCCTGCTCGAACGGGTATGGCGCGGCGTAACCGACGCGCATGAAATCGAGGCGGCATTTTTCGAAAGCGCCGAAGCGCGCAAGCTACATGGCTTGGTGGCGGATGTGGCCGAAACCTACGTGCAGCCGACCTTCCTGGTGAAAGGTACGGCGGACGACGCGGTGGCGGAAGCCGAACCGATCGATCCGGCCAGCGACGACGAAACCGACGCCGATGCGCCCGCATTCAAGACCGAAGCGGCGATTACGCGGCCTACGCAATTGCTCGATGCGGTGCTCGCGGCAGGTCGCAAAGGCCTCGCCATCGCCCGCTACAAGGGGCTGGGCGAAATGAACGCGGAACAGCTTTGGGAAACCACGCTCGATCCGGAAAACCGCGCGCTCTTGCAGGTTAAAGTCGAAGACGCCGATGTGACCGACGAAATCTTCACCCGGTTGATGGGCGATGTGGTCGAACCGCGCCGCGAGTTCATTCAGGACAATGCGCTCAACGTCGCCAATCTCGACGTCTGAGACAAATCGGGGGCGGGCGGAGCATATGGCAGAGGACAACAGCGCGCCGATTGCGCCAATCCCGTCCACCGGTGTGGAGCGTGCCGGCTTTCTTGTCCTGCTGATCCTGATAACGGCCGGGCTGGTACTGGTTGTCTGGCCGTTTGCCGCGCCGTTGCTGTGGGCGGTGCTGGCCGCCATCATCTTCCAGCCGCTCTACCAGCGTGTGCTGTCGCATATGCCGCATTATCCGAACCGGGCGGCCATGCTCAGCCTGCTGGTCATCACGATTTCCGTGGTCATTCCGGCGATCATCATCGGCTCGCTCGTGGTGGAGGAGGCCGCCGCGCTGATCGTCGCATTCCAGGAAGGGCGGATCGATCTCGCCGCGATATTCCTGCAGTTGCATGACAGCCTGCCGGTGCAGATGCGCGATGCGCTGGACAATTCTGGCTGGGGTAACATCGCCGCCTTGCGCGAACGGGCGGAAGAATTCGTCACGGCCAGCGCGGGCGTAATCGTGCAGCGGGCGCTGGCGATTGGCGGCGGCGTCTTTGGCCTCGTGCTGGGTTTCGGCGTCGGATTGTATGTCACCTATTTCCTGCTGCGCGACGGCACGAGGCTGGGCGCGGCCATGCTGCGCGGCCTGCCGGTGCAGACGCCGATTGCGGTGGCATTGGGCGAGCGGTTCCTCGCCATCGTGCGCGCAACGATCAAGGGATCGGTCGTGGTCGGGCTGGTGCAGGGCGCGTTGGGCGGCATTACCTTCTGGATCGCGGGCGTACCGTCCGCCATCTTGTTCGCGCTCTTGATGGCGATCTTCTCGCTGCTGCCTGCGCTCGGACCGGCGATCGTGTGGTTGCCTGTGGCGGTCTATCTGCTGGCAACGGGTTTCATCTGGCAGGGTGTGGTGGTGATCGTGAGCGGCGTGGCGGTCATCGGCATGGCGGACAATCTGCTGCGCCCGATCCTGGTGGGCCGCGATACTGGCATTCCCGATTGGGTGATCTTGGTGACGACACTGGGGGGTATCGCCACGATCGGTCTGTCGGGCATCGTGCTCGGCCCGCTGTTGGCGGGGCTCGCCATCGCCGGCTGGACCATCCTGCGCGATCAGCGCGAGGGGGTGGCCGACTTGCCGCTTGAAAACGACGATGCGGCCGAACCCGCCGCGCAGATCTGACGCGGTCATGGAATATGATGCAATCATCCTCGGCGGCGGGGCGGCCGGGTTGTATTGCGCGATGCATGCGGGCCGGCGGGGCAAGCGCGTGCTGGTGCTGGAGCGCGGCGAGAAAGTCGGCAAGAAAATCCTGATTTCCGGCGGTGGCAGGTGCAATTTCACCAACCGCCACACGCGGCCCGAAGCCTATCTTTCGTCCAACCGCCATTTCGCCAAATCGGCGCTCGCCCGCCATACCGCACAGGACTTCATCGATCTGGTCGACCGCCACGGCATCGCCTGGCACGAAAAGACACTCGGGCAATTGTTCTGCGACGGGTCCGCCCGCCAGATTGTCGCCATGCTGGTGGAGGAGTGCGAGGCTGCGGGGGTAAAGATTGCGACCGGACAGGATGTCGAAACGGTGGAGCATTCGGATGGGCGCTACTCCATCACCAGTGCAACCCGCACCGACACAGCACCTGCGCTGGTCATCGCCACTGGCGGGCCGTCGATCCCGAAGATGGGAGCGAGCGATTTCGCGTATCGGCTGGCGCGCCAGTTCGGCCTGAAAATCGTGGAGCCGCGCCCGGCGCTCGTTCCGCTGACGTTGGGCGGGGAAGACGTGCTGTTCCGCGACCTGTCCGGCATCAGCGCCGATGTCGCCGCCACCGCGAACAAGACCACCTTTCGGGAGGCGGCGCTGTTCACCCATCGCGGCCTGTCCGGCCCCGCCATCCTGCAAGTCAGTTCCTACTGGCGAAATGGCGACGGGGTGACGGTCGACTTCTTTCCCGACGAAAAGCCCGGATGGCTGGTCGCGCACAAACACGAAGCGCCGCGTACGGCATTCATGTCGGTCCTGCGCGAGCGCCTACCCGAAAGACTGGCGGGCACTTTGGCGGAGCGGCTGGAGATTGCAGGCGAGCTTGGCAGTCAGACCGACAAGGCGCTGCGTCAGGCGGAGGCGCGGCTGGCTGCGTGGCATTTCATGCCTAATGGCAGCGAGGGATACGCCAAAGCCGAAGTGACGGCGGGCGGCATCGCGTGCGGCGAACTGTCTTCCCAAACGATGGAAGCGCGCGCTGTGCCGGGCCTTTATGCGATCGGCGAGGCGGTGGATGTGACCGGTTGGCTCGGCGGGTATAACTTCCAATGGGCCTGGTCGAGCGGTTGGGCGGCGGCACAGGCGATCTGATCCGGCACTTGGCCAGTCCTTTCCGGGATTTGGTGCAAAAGCGGTTGGCCCGGACGGGATGGAATGATGCTTGCGACGCGCGTTTCGCTGCGCCACACTGAGATCATGCCACGTCCGTTCCTGCCCGCCCTGCTTTCCCTCGCCTTGTTGTCCTGCGGCGGCGGGTCGTCTGGTAGCGGGTCGTCAGGCGGGGGTCCGATCGGCGGTGGCGGCACGCCCACACCTACTCCGCCTGCCGCCAACCCGGTTTCGATCCGGATCGTGGGCTTTAACGATCTGCACGGATTTATCGAACCGCGCGGCAATATCGGCTTCAACACTGCGAGCGGCGTGCAGCAGGCCTATGCCGGCGGCGCGGCCTATCTGGCCAGCGCGGTGGCGGCTATTCGCGCGGCCAATGGCAACACATTGGTCATCTCGGCTGGCGATCTGTTCGGCGCCAGCGCGCCTTTGTCCGACCGCTTCCTCGAAGAACCCACCATCGGGGCAATGAACCGGGTAGGGCTTGATTTCGCGGCCGTCGGAAACCACGAATTCGACCGAGGTGTGCGGGAGCTTGAACGGTTGGCGAGTGGCGGCTGTACCAAATATACCAGCCTGATCCCGTGCCGGGTGGAATCGAATTTCGGCGGCGCGAACTTCCAGTTCCTTGCCGCCAATGTCCGGCAGGGCACCGGCACCCTGTTCCCCGCAAGCGCGCTCCGTACGCTCGGCAGTGGCGCGAATGCGGTGCAGGTCGGCGTGATCGGGCTGACGCTGCGCAGCACGCCGCAAGCTACCAGTGGCTCGACTTCCGGGCTGACTTTCACGGACGAGGCCGACGCCATCAACCGCGAAACGCGCAGCCTGCGTTCGCGCGGGGCGGACGCGGTCGTGGTGGCCATCCATCAGGGGCTGACCCAGAATGCGGGCAGTCCGATCAATGGTTGCGGCGCGATTGCCGGCCCGCTGCGTACGATCCTCGACCAGCTCGATACCGGCGTCGATCTGGTGCTGTCCGGTCATACCCATCAGGCTTACATCTGCGATTTTGGCACCGTCGATGCCTCGCGGCAATTCCTGGTAACCAGCACCACTTCGGCCGGGGCAATGTTCACCGATACGGAATTGACGGTGGATGCCGCAAATAGCCGCGTAACCGCCGCCAATGCGCGCAATGTTGTGTTGCAACGGCAGGCCACGGATAGGGCTGGCAATCCCATTGCGACCAATCCCGCCTTCCCGGTCTTTACAGCCGATGGCGGCGTGGCAAGTTATATCCAGACCTATATCGACGCGGCGCGCAGCGCGAATATCTATGCCGATCCGTATGATATCGCCACTGGACAAGACCGCGCAGCAGAGCCGGTTGCCGGGCACGCACATCCCGCACCGGTATCCGTCGGCACGGAAGTGCTGGAGCTGGGCGAGTAGCTACCGCCTGAGTATCTGCTAACAAAAAACCGGCCCGATGCTGCTGCACCGGACCGGTTTATTGTTGTTTTAAAACCCTATCGCGAGCGTGGTGCTACATCGCGTCGCGGCGGTAGGTCTGTGCCGGGCTCTTTGCGCCGTCCGTCGGCGTGTCGGCGTCGGCCAGCTGGTAAATCGCACCGTCGGCAATTGCATAAACCCGGTTCTGGTCGCCTTCCTTGATCAGGATGCGGCTGTTGTCGCTGTACCAGTTATAAGTGCCGTTGGTTTCCATGCCTGCCGCATCGCGCGCAGTGTAGGTGCCGTCATCGTTCAGCGTCAGCGAGGTGGTGCTGCCATCGGTGCCTGTCTGCGAGTACGTACCGGCATAATTCACGGTGTTGCGCGCATCGGCAACCACCTCGGGAAAGTCCTCATCGCCGGACGCAACGACGGTATCGGATGTCGCTTCGGCATCCGCCGTGGTGACTTCACCTTCGTCGGTCGCCGTTTCGCCGCCGCACGCGGTCAGGGCGAGGGCCGCAGGAGCCAGGGCGGCGAAGGCAAGTATCTTACGCATGGGGTTGAATTCCTTTTGTTGTTGCCCGCCCAACGATCGAGCAGGCCAATTGGTTTCAACGCAAATACTTCAGGCGTCGCTCTACGAATGTTTCGCAGACCGGGGCGGCCAAGGGATGAAGGCGGAAGTCCGCTCGATATAATCGTGATACTTGCCTTTGCGCTTCTTCTTCATGCCGGGCTCCAGCAGCGCCGCGCCCGACCATTTCGTCAGCGTGAAGGTGAGGAAGATCGGTCCCGCAATGGTCCACAGCGCCACGCCCCAACCGGCCGATGCGGCGGCTAGCCAGATCCCCCACCATGCACACGCATCGCCGAAATAGTTTGGGTGGCGGGTGTATCGCCACAGGCCGGTATCCAGCACTTCACCTTCGTTGGACGGATCCGCCTTGAACTGCTTCAGCTGCCAGTCGCCGACCCATTCGAAGAATATGCCGACCAGATACAAGGCCAGCCCAGCCCAGGCGAGCGCGGTAATCGGTGCGGGCGCCTCGCTGGCGAGTATGCCTGCCTGCGCCGGACTGGACACAAGATAAAGCAGCACGGCCTGTCCCAGGAATACCTTGAACAAGGCAGCGATGGCGAACCGGCCCTGTTCGCGGTCTTTCTTCAGGATGCGCTTGTACCGGCTGTCTTCACCATCTCGCCGCCAGCGGGTGAACAGATGCACGAACAGACGTATGCCCCAAGCCGCGGTCATGCCTAAAATCAGCCACGCCAGCGCGCCGGGATTGCCATGCGGTACGTGGAGCAGGCTGACCAGCGCGAGCAACGCCATGCCGCCACCCCAGACGGCGTCGATGAACGACACGTCGTCGATCTTCACGGCCACCAGCCACAGGCCGATCATCAGCACCAGCAGCACGGCAGCATTCATGACAAGACCCAAAATCATGGCACGCTCCCTTCCGCCGCCTGTTCCCGGGCGAGCCGTTCCGCCTGCGCTTCCAGGACCTTGTATCGGTCGTAATCCGGGCGTTTGGAACGTAACCAGGCGGCGATCTTCGCAAGGTCTGCAGGGTAATCACCGGTCGGGTGGATTGGCGGACCGAAGCCCAGCACATGGGTTTGCGGATTCACCCAAGCCGGCACGATCGGCACGTCAGCTGCCACGGCGATGTGGTAGAAGCCCGAACGCCACTCCCCTTTGCTGGAACGGGTACCTTCGGGTGCAATCACCAGCGCCATATGATCGCGACGGGCATATTCGTCGGCCACCTGCTCGACGTAGTTGGCACGTTTGGACCGATCGACCGGGACCCCGCCCATATCCAGCATGAATTCGGTCATCGGCCATTTGAAAAGGGCCGCTTTGCCCATGTAATTGGGGATGACGCCCTGATCCGCCGTCGCTCCGACGAAAAACACGAAATCCCAGTTGGAGGAATGCGGGGCGCCGGCAATCACGTATTTGGGTATCGGCGGCAGCGGGCTGTCGATCTTCCAGCCTTTGAAGCGATAAATGCTCAGGAAAACCCAGCGCGCGAACCGCGATAGCAATGATGGTTTGCGCCCCTCACTGCTGATGTCCTGCCGGGTGCCGGGTGCCAATGCTCTCTCCTGAATGCGGCGCGCTGTAATCCGCGCTCTGCCTGTTGCTGGTGCAGGCCTGCTATCGCAAAGCGTCCGCCCGCGCAAAGTGTCGTGCGATAGCTATGCCGAGATTTCCGCCGCGAGCTCGCCAAGTGCCCAGAACCCGCCCAGCACCAGCGGTAATAGGGCAATGCCGAGCAACACTGCGGTCAACAGCGCCTCGCGGCCCAGCCATTCCTCACGCCAACCTGCCATCAGCGTGAGCACACCAATCGGCAGCGTCAGCGCAATGGCGCTGGCAAGTCCGGGGACGTAACCGCCCAGCGCCACCCCGAGCGCCAGATGCGGCACGATGGCATTGGCGGTGGTCATGGCCGCGATCATGCAAGTGACGAATGCGAAACGCGTGGACGGCACAGCCCCTTGCTCCGCCGCCTTTGCATCGCTCCACGCGCGCCACAAGATCAGCGCGGGCACAAGGGCAAGCGTGGCTAGCCCGGCGCGAATGGTATCGAGGCCGGGCATAGCGATGGTAAGCTCGAACATTTCACGCATCCGGTCCACCACACCGGGCGTCCGTTCCAGCGCGAAGACTTCCTCGCAATTGTGCAGGACGATCGCGATCAGCAGCCAGCGAGTGTACAGCGCCCGGTTCGAACCCCGTTCCAAATTCCCATTCACATCCGGAACACGCCGAAGCGCGGGCGTGCGGGGAAAGGTGCTTCAAGGCAGGCCGAGAAGGCGAGGCCCAATACATCGCGGGTTTGCGCCGGGTCGATCACGCCGTCGTCCCACAGGCGGGCGGTGGCGTAATAGGGATTGCCTTCGTCTTCGTATTTCTGGCGGATCGGGGCCTTGAACGCCTCAGCCTCTTCCTCGCTCCAGTCGTCCGCATCGCGGTGGACGGTGGCGAGAACGCTGGCGGCCTGTTCGCCTCCCATCACCGAAATACGTGCGTTGGGCCAGGTGAACAGGAAGCGCGGGCTGTAAGCGCGGCCTGCCATGCCGTAATTGCCCGCGCCGAAACTGCCGCCGATCACCACGGTGATCTTGGGCACCTGTGCGGTGGCAACCGCCGTAACGAGCTTCGCGCCGTGTTTGGCAATGCCTTCCGCCTCATACTTCCCGCCGACCATGAAGCCGGAGATGTTTTGCAAGAACAGCAGCGGTATTCCGCGCTGCGCCGCCAGTTCGATGAAATGCGCGCCCTTTTGCGCGGATTCGGAAAACAACACGCCGTTATTGGCAAGGATCGCCACGGGCATCCCCCAGATATGGGCGAAGCCGCAGACCAGAGTGGCGCCGTATTGCGCCTTGAATTCGTGAAATTCTGACCCGTCGACGATCCGCGCGATAATCTCGTGCACGTCATATGGCGCGCGCACATCGTCCGGAATGATAGAGTACAATTCTTCGGCATCGAATTTGGGCGGGCGGGGGTCTTGCAGGGCGACCTCCGCGCCAGGATCGTGGCCCAAATGGCTGACGATATCGCGCACGATGGTCAGCGCGTGTTCGTCGTTTTCAGCTAAGTGATCGACCACGCCGGATTTTTTCGCATGCAGATCGCCGCCACCGAGGTCTTCGGCGGTAATCTCCTCACCCGTCGCGGCCTTGACCAGCGGCGGCCCGGCGAGGAAGATGGTGCCCTGTTCGCGCACGATCACGCTCTCGTCGGACATTGCAGGGACATAGGCTCCGCCCGCCGTGCAGCTGCCCATAACGCAGGCGATCTGCGGAATGCCGAGCGCGCTCATATTGGCCTGGTTGAAGAAAATGCGGCCGAAATGGTCGCGGTCGGGGAAGACTTCCGCCTGATGCGGCAAGTTCGCGCCGCCGCTATCGACCAGATAGATGCAGGGCAGCCGGTTCTCCTGCGCGATCTCCTGCGCGCGTAGATGCTTCTTTACCGTCATCGGATAATAGGTGCCGCCTTTGACGGTGGCATCGTTGCACACGATCATCACCTGCCGGCCTGACACGCGCCCGATACCGGCAATCAGTCCAGCGCCGTTGATCGTGTCCTTATACATGCCATTGGCGGCCAGCTGGCCAATTTCGAGAAATGGCGAGCCGGGATCGAGCAACCGCTCCACGCGTTCCCTCGGAAGCAGCTTGCCACGCGAAACATGGCGCTCACGCGAGCCTTCGGAACCGCCCAAAGCGGCTTGCGCAACTTTCGCGCGCAGCTCGGCGTTCAGCGCACGGTTATGAGAGGCGTTATCCTTCGCCGCTGGGCTTTCGACGTCGATTTTCGAAGTAAGGGTAGGCGCGGTCACGAAACATCCTCCCCGGCACGGGGAGGGGGACCATCCGCAAGATGGTGGAGGGGCACGTCCACCTTCAGCGCGAGCTCGGTCGTCCGCGCACTACATATCTGGACCAGTCTCAAAACGACGCTCTCCCTGTCGGACAAAACGGCGTGTGCCGGTATCCGTGTCGTGGCAATACCCTGCGACCGCAAGTAATGCGACCGCGCGTTGTCGTGCCTTGCCGCATCAGCGCTGTCATGCGCTCTGCCATCGATTTCCACCGCCAGTTTTGTTGCTGCACAAAAGAAATCGAGCACGTATTCCCCCGCAGGATGTTGGCGGCGGAATTTATACCCGCCAGGCCGTTCGCGAAGTTCGCGCCAGAGAAGCGTCTCCGGCAGCGACATTTCGCTCCGCAGTTTTCGCGCGCGATTGACCGTTTGCTGCGGGCCAGTGATCATAGCTGCGCGTGCCCCTCCACCATCTTGCGGATGGTCCCCCTCCCCGGTTCGGGGAGGATTAATTGGCCCCGATCAATTCGCGGCCGATCAGCATGCGGCGGATTTCGTTGGTGCCTGCGCCGATGTCCAGCAGCTTGGCATCTCGCATGTAGCGTTCGACCGGCCAGTCCAGCGTGTAGCCTGCGCCGCCCAGCGCCTGGATGCTTTCGGCGGCCACGCGGAAGGCGTTTTCCGAGCTCAACAGGATCGTGCCTGCCGCGTCGAAGCGGGTGGTCTGCCCAGCATCGCACGCCTTGGCGACCGCATAGGTGTAAGCGCGGGCCGATTGCAGCGCGACGTACATATCCGCCACCTTGGCCTGCATCAGCTGGAAACTGCCGATGGATTTGCCGAACTGCTTGCGTTCGCGCAGATAGGGGATGACCGTATCGAGGCAGGCCTGCATGATGCCGAGCTGGATGCCGGATAGCACAACGCGTTCGTAATCAAGCCCGCTCATCAGCACGCCCACACCGCCGTTTTTCGGGCCCATCACGGCGTCTTCGGGTACTTCGCAATCGTCGAACACCAGTTCCGCCGTGGGCGAGCCGCGCATTCCGACCTTTTCGATCTTTTGACCGATGGAAAAACCGGGCATGTCCTTCTCAATCAGGAACGCGGTGATGCCACGCGATCCGGCGTCGCTGTCGGTCTTGGCGTAGACCACCAGCGTATCGGCATAGGGTGCGTTGGTGATCCAGAATTTGGTTCCGTTCAGCACATATCCGCCCTGAACCGCCTCGGCCTTCAGCTTCATGGATACGACATCGGACCCCGCGCCCGCTTCGCTCATGGCAAGAGAGCCGACATGTTCGCCGCTTACCAGCTTGGGCAGGTATTTGGCCTTCTGTTCATCGTTGCCCCAGCGCGCGACCTGGTTGATACAAAGGTTGGAATGCGCGCCGTAACTCAGCCCTACGCTGGCGCTGGCGCGGCTGACTTCTTCGACGGCGATAACGTGCTCGAGGTAGCCCAAGCCCAGCCCGCCATCCGCCTCGTCCACGGTGATGCCGTGCAGGCCCAGCTCGCCCATGCCGGTCCACAGATCGCGCGGAAACCAGTCCTCGCGGTCGACCTTTTCGGCCAAGGGGGCGATCTGTTCGTCGGCGAAGCGAGCGGTGCTTTCCCGGATCATGTCGGCGTTGTCGCCAAGCTGGAAATCGAAATCGGGCGTCGCGCGCATCTAGGGTCCTTACCGGGTTGCCAATGAAACTTGTCGGCCCCGCATAGCGAAGCGGTGGCAACGCCGCAAACGTCCTTACCGCTCGGCAATTGCAGCGCGCGAATTTTACCGTATAGGTACGGCACATATCCATGTTGCACGACCACTCCCTCTGGCCCCCCGGCACGCTGCCAGCTCCTACGTTTTGCGGCGAGGACGACCGGATGCAGGTACTTGCGTCCTACGGGCTGGACACGCTCGAAGACGATCCCGAACTGATGGCGATAACGGATCTGGCGGGTCGGTTGTGCAATGCGCCGGTCGCGCTGGTCAGTCTGGTTGAGAAGGAGCGGCAGCGGTTCCTGGCGAGGCAGGGTGTGGAAGAGCGTGAAACCCCGCGCCCGACAAGCTTCTGTGCGCACACGATGCTGCGTGCGACACCGATGGAGATCGAGGATGCGTCGCAGCATCCGGATTTCAAGGAAAACGCGCTTGTAACGGGAATGCCGTATATACGGTTCTACGCCGGTGCGCCCCTGATAAGCCAGGAAGGTGCGCCGCTTGGGGCATTGTGCGTTATCGATACAGAGCCGCGGCCCGGCGGTTTAACCGATTTGCAGCGCGATAGCCTGCAAGTCCTCGCCCGTGCCGTGATGCGCCGTCTGGTGGCGCAGCGTTTCAGCCTGAAAGCGGCGGAGGAAATCCAGGCGCGCGGCCAGCGGCTGGAGGACCTCGCCAATTCCATGCCCGACATCGCTTTCTCGGCGACGGCGGACGGCAGTTTCGATTACTTCAACCGCCGCTGGTATGAATTCGTCGGATTGGATGAAAGCGCGGATATTGCGCGCTCAACGCAATACATTCACCCCGACCAGTATGACGCGGTCATGGCTGAATGGAACAAGGCGGTGGCAGCGGGCGCACCATTTGCGGATGAAGTGCGCTATCGCCGTGCAGACGGTGAATATCGCTGGATGCTGATCCGAGCGCTGCCGCTGGACGGCTCCGACGGCAAGGTGGACCGCTGGTTCGGCACAATGACCGATATCGACGATGGGCATCGATTGTCCGAAGAACGCGACGTTCTGGCGCGCGAATTGTCGCACCGGATCAAGAACATTTTTGCCGTGGTTTCCGGCCTGGTCGCGCTTCGGTCCCGCCGCTTCCCGGAAGCAAAGGAATTTGCCACGGACCTGACAGGCACCATCCATGCGCTGGGCCGGGCCCATGATTTCGTGCGGCCGATCGATGGGCGTAATTCCGATAGTTTACGCGGATTGCTGCGCGAACTGCTGGCGCCTTATACGGAAGAAGGCGACGGCCTGATCGAAATGATCGGCGAAGATTGCAAGATCGGCCATCGCGCCGCCACGCCGCTCGCGCTCGTGTTTCACGAACTCGCGACCAATTGCGCGAAGTACGGCGCGTTTTCGGTGGTCGATGGTAAAGTGATACTGTCGATGGATTGCGATGGCGAGACGGTGGCGATCGACTGGCGGGAGACCGGCGGTCCGGCACCCGGCAATCAGGAAGGGCGCGGCTTTGGATCGAAGCTGGTCAAAATGGCGGTGGAAAGCCAGCTGCGCGGATCGATCGAGCGCATTTGGCACGATAACGGGCTGGAAGTGCAGATCCGCATTCCTGCCGAGTCGATAGCGATTTGAACGCCGACACAAGGCGAACAGAAAGCCGGACGGCAGCGCTGGCTTTTGAGGATATACGCAAGGATTACGGCACCCTCGCAGCAGTCGATAATGTCTCATTATTGGTGCCGCATGGCCAATTCGCCGCGCTGGTCGGTGCATCCGGTTCGGGCAAATCCACGCTTCTCAAAATGGTCAACCGGCTGATCGAGCCGAGCGGCGGGCGGGTGCTGCTGAACGGGGCGAATGTGTTGGATGGTCCTGCTGCGGCGATCCGTCGGCGGATCGGTTATGCCTTTCAGTCGATCGGGCTGTTTCCGCATATGGATGTCGCGCGCAATATCGGGATCGGACCGAAACTCGCAGGCGCTGCGCCGGACGATGCGCGAATTGCCGAGCTGCTCGAACTGGTGGAGCTGGAACCGCATCATGCGCGCCGCATGCCGCATGAACTGTCGGGCGGGCAGCGGCAACGCGTCGGCTTGGCGCGGGCGCTGGCGGCGGGGCCGGAACTGCTGCTGCTTGATGAACCGTTCGGCGCGCTCGATCCGGTAACCCGTGATGCGCTGGGCAAGCGGGTGCGAGCGCTGCACGAGCGGCTTGGACTGACGACGGTGCTGGTGACGCACGACATGGCCGAGGCATTGTTGTTGGCGGACCGCGTGCTGGTAATGGATTCCGGACGCGTGGTGGCGGATGAAAACCCGGCGGCACTGCTGGCTGGCGCAGGTGGCGACATCGCGCAGGCTCTGGTCGCCGTGCCGCGCGCGCAGGCCGATGCGTTGGAAGCGATGATGCACGCACCGCAGGGCGGCGCTGCATGAGCGATATCTGGACCGTGCTGCTTGGGCTTGGCGACAAGCTTGCCGCGCATGTCCTGCTGGCCGCCGCCGCCATCGCGCTGGGTATCGCAGTGGCCTTGCCGCTCGCCGTATGGGCGGGCCGCTCGGCAACGGTGGCACGGCTCGCGCTGGGCTTCGCGAGCCTCGTCCAGACCATTCCCGCGCTTGCCTTGCTGGCGCTGTTCTTTCCGGTCCTGCTCAGCCTGCGGGCGGTGTTCGGTGAAGGTTTGCCGACATTGGGATTTCTACCGGCGCTGCTGGCACTGTCACTCTATGCGTTGCTACCGATCCTGCGAAACGCCGTCACGGCGCGTGAACAGATGGAGCCGGGCGTGCTGGAAGCCGCCGACGGAGTTGGCATGGATGGCTGGCAGAAATTGCGGCTGGTCGAGGCACCGCTTGCCGCGCCCTTTATCATGGCGGGCATCCGAACCGCCGCCGTGTGGACCATTGGCGCAGCCACGCTGTCCACTACGATCGGTCAGCCGAGCTTGGGCGATCCCATCTTTGCAGGATTGCAGACGCAGAACTGGGCGCTGGTGCTGGCCGGCTGCCTCGCCTCGGCAGGCCTCGCGATCATTGCGGATGCGCTGCTCGGCATGGTCGAGCGCGGGTTTGCCATGCGAAAACCGGTCATGGTCTGGACCGGCGGCTTGCTGGCGCTGGCGGGCGTCGCGGCATCGGCCCTCGCGCTTTACGGGCCATCCAAAGTGAGTGGTAACGGCGATACGGTAGTGATCGCGGCCAAGAGCTTCTCCGAACAATACATTCTCGCGCAATTGATTGGTCGCAGGCTGGAAGCTGTCGGATATGACGTCGCCTATCGCGATGGATTGGGCAGCGCGGTGGTGCATGAAGCGGTGGCAAGCGGCGCGGTCGATATTTCGATCGATTACACCGGCACATTATGGACCAACCAGCTCGGCCGATTCGACAATCCGGGGCGGCAACCAATGTATGACCGCATCGTAGCGTGGGAAGCGGAAACGAGCGGCACGCTTGTGTTGGGCCGGCTGGGGTTCGAAAACGCCTACGCCTTCGCCATGCGGCAAGAGCGCGCCGCGCAGCTGGGTATCGAGACATTGGCCGATCTGGCGCGCACGGCTCCGCAACTCACTGTCGGCGGCGACGTCGAATTCTTCGAGCGGCCCGAATGGTTCGCAGTGCGCGACGCCTACGGGTTGCGATTTGCGGGCCAGCGCACTTTCACCAGCACGTTCATGTACAACGCGCTGAAGTCGGGCGAAGCCGATGTCATCAGCGCCTACACTTCCGACGGGCGCATCGCGGCGGACCGGCTGACGGTGCTGGCGGACCCGAAGGAAGCTTTACCCAATTACGATGCGATCCTGCTCGTCGCGCCTGATCGTGCGGGCGATGAGCGTTTGCTCGGCGCGTTACGCCCGTTGATCGGGGCAATCGAAGTCGAGCGGATGCGGGAAGCCAATCTGGCTGTGGACCGGACGGACGGGGAAAAAATAACCCCGGCCGAAGCAGCGCGGCTGCTGGACCGCGACCTTTCTGGCAAATGATTTAGCGGGCCGAGTAATCTAGCGGGCCGGTTTCCAGGTCTGTCCGTCACAGATATTCACGACCACCTTCACACATCCCTCGACCTTCAGGCGGCCATTCGATTGCCGCTGGAGGATGCTGGTATAGGTCTTGCCGTTACGGGGATCGTAAATCTTGCCCCGCCACTGGTCGCCATCTTCACGAAAATTGGTGAGGACGGGCATTCCCAAGATCTTGCGGCTGCGCAGGGATTTGTTACGGTTGTTGATATCGCGCTGATTTTTGCCTTCCGGCGGAATGACGAGAAATTCGCTGATCCGCCCGCAATATGTCGATCCGCATTTGGCGATCGTCACCACCGCATCACCGTCTTCGGTCACCCATTTGCCCGCAATCGGCGCGGCGGCGAAAGCCGGAGCGGCCATGGCAAGGGCGGTAGCGGTAAGTGGAAGAGCAAATTTCATGGACGGCATCCTGCTATTGTTCGCATCATCAATGCACAGGCCGCGATGAATGGTCCCTGATGGTCTGGTTTTACCGGGTCATCATTCCGGCGCGAAGCCCGCGCCTTCGGGCCAGCCCGGTGCGCCGAGCCCCATCACCTTAAACAATTCGCCCATTTGGTCAGGCGCGATCAAACGCTCTTTCGCGGCCATCAGTTCGTCGCGATATTGCGGAGCCTTCTGTGCCAGCTGCTCCGCCCGCACCTCGATACCCATCGCGCGCAGCCAATCGCCTTGGGTGACTGTACCCATATGCACCGCGTCGCGCGACTGCGCGATGCGGGCCAGTGTGGCAAAATCGACCAGGGCCGTAAGGTCCGCCTCCCCCGGCGTTGCCAGCGGATCGACTTTCTGATGGGCGCGCACCGCCTGCAGGGTGGAACCTGCGCGCATGTCGTTATGTCCGTAATCGATCAGCAGCGCCGCGCCGCCCTGTCCGGCCAGCCTGCCTGCGATTTCATACAGGATCGCAGCCGCGGCAGGGCAGGTTTCCAAGATCGTGCCCGGCTCGGCATTGCGCATCGGCGCCGGAACCGCCGCGTCCATCGGTTGCATGCCAGCCACGAAACCGAAGGCATCGTCTGCCAATCCCACCATCCTCTCGCGCCAGCCGTCGGTGGTTCGGACCAGTTGCCGCACCGGCAGCGCGTCCAGGAACTCATTGCCGACGATCAGCACCGGCCCAGTTAGCGGTACGGTGGAAAGATCGGAGTGCCAGATAGCATCGGGTACGGTGCTGCGCTGGATAACCGTCAGCGCGGGCGATGTTTCCACAAAGTGGACATGCGGCACCAACCCGTATTGCTTGGCGCTGCGCAGCGCATCCTTCGCCAGCGTCCCGCGGCCCGGGCCCAGTTCAACATAATGGACAGGTTCGATGCCCCCGGCCCTGATCCAAATATCGGCCAGCCACAAGCCAATCAGTTCGCCAAACATCTGGCTGATTTCCGGTGCGGTCACGAAATCACCGCCACCTGTTTCCGTAGGACGGCCCAGTGGATCACGGCGACTATAATACTGCGCGTTGCTCTCGCCCATGAACTGGGCAAGCGATATCGGACCAGTGTTGCGGATCAGGCGGCGGAACGTGTCTGCCAGAGACATGGGTTCACCCTTCGTCACCGGTATTGCAGACCTGTTTGCTTCACGCAGGCTCCGGCTCGGGCGGGGGCACGGTCGTTTTGCCGATCGGCGGTTTCATAAGTGCACGCACCGTCACGAATATGCCCAGCAAGATCAGCGGAATGGTCAGCCACTGGCCCATCGAAAGGCCGGTATCGCGCGCGAACTCGGTCAGCTGGGCGTCCGGCTGGCGAAAGAATTCGACGGTGAAGCGGCCCAGCGCGATGCCGGCGGTGAACACACCCACCAGCAGCCCGGGGCGATAGCGTGCGCGAGTTTTCCAGAACAACAGCAACAGGATTACGATCAGGATCGCGCCTTCCAGCGCAGCCTCGTATAGCTGGCTGGGATGGCGGCCAACTTGCAGCGGGTCGGTCGGGAAGACCATCGCCCACGGCACGTCGGTCGGGCGGCCCCACAGCTCGCCATTGATGAAGTTTGCCATGCGGCCGAAAAACATGCCGAACGGCACGTTGACCGCAATGTAATCGCACACCCGCAGGAACGACAGCCCGCCGCTGCGCGAAACCCAGGCAATCGCCACCAGTACGCCCATCAGCCCGCCGTGGAAGCTCATCCCGCCGTCCCAGAGGCGCAACAGACCCCAGGACACGAAGCCGTCGCCATCGAAGCTGGTGAACAGCGAAGGATCGTAGAACATCGCATAGCCCAGCCGTCCGCCCAGGATGATGCCGAGCGTGCAATAGAAAAACAGGTCTTCCGCATGCCGCGCCGCCATCGGGGCGCCGGGCGCCTTGATCATGCGCGTCAGATGCCAGTACCCCAGCACAATCCCGCCCAGATAGGCCAGGCTGTAATAGCGCAAAGTAAAGAAGCCGAGATCGATACCGGGCTTCAGCCCGAGTTCCGCCCACTGGATGGGAGCATCGCCTGCGCTCGCGAGTAGTGACAGCAAGGGATGCGTTCCTTAGATTGCCAGGGACGTGTTATTCCCGTGGACATGAGATTGCGATGCCGGTCATCCCGGCAGGGCAGCCTTTGCCACAGGGCGGCAGACGGTGAAACCCCACAAGAGGGCACCGCCATGCCGTAACGGAACACAGATGCCATACGGAGAGGACCGACACCGATATGCCGACAGAACTCGACATTACGCTAGACCGAATCATGGACGCGGTCACCGCGCCCGACCAGATGTTCGGCACCGCGCCGATCGATCGCGGGGGTGTCGAAATGCCGGCGTTCAAGGCCGCACCGCCCAGTCTCAGCCATTATTTCGCACATTATTGCAACGAACATGGTGACGCGACTTTTCTGGTCGATGGCGATGTCCGGCTGAGCTTTGCCGAAACCTATGCGGCCGCTCAGTCCGCCGCGGTCGGGCTGGTAACCCGGCAAGGGCTAAAGCGGGGCGACCGCGTCGGCATTGCGGCGCGCAATTCCGCCAATTGGGTAGTGGCGCATATGGCCATCATCATGGCGGGCGGTTGTTCCACTTTGTTGAACGGCTTTTCCACCGGCAACGAGCTGGAAGACGCTATTGCGCTGGTCGATTGTTCGATCGTGCTGGCCGATGAACCCCGTGCCAAACGGCTCGACGGCAGCCCGCATGCGGACAAGATCGTGCTGTTCGATCACGGCGTCGCTCCGGCGAAGGGGCTGGCGAACATCTGGCCCGAAAACGGCGCAGACCAAACTCTGCCCGATCTGGGCCCGGACGATCTGGCCACCATCCTTTATACCTCTGGATCGACCGGTGCATCGAAAGGCGCCTATTCCGACCATCGCGGCGTGTTGCACGGCATCATGAACTACGTCGCGCAGACGGTGATGGCGCTGCAATACATGACCGGCAAAGGCGAAGCGCCAACGGGCCAGCCTTGCGCGCTGGTGGCCGTGCCGCTGTTCCATGTGACGGGCGAAATTCCCGTCCTGCTCCAATCCATCGCCATCGGGCGCAAGCTTGTGCTCATGCCGAAATGGGATGCCGTGGATGCCATGCGTCTGATGGAAGCGGAAACGGTGACCTATTTCGTCGGCGTTCCTTTGATGAGCTACGAACTCGCCACACGCGAAGAGCGCAAGGATTACGACCTGAGCGCCTGCAAGAGCTTCGCCGCGGGCGGTTCAGCCCGGCCCGTCGATCACGTCAACAAGATCGCAGACAGTTTCCCGGAAGCGTTTCCGCTACTGGGTTACGGCCTCACCGAAACCAATGCGGTGGGCTGCGGCAATTTCAACGAGAACTACCTGAACAAGCCGGGCAGCACGGGCAAGCCTAGCAGGCCCATCGTCGACCTCGCGATCCTGAACGACGATGGCGGCAAGCTGGCGCAGGGCGAAGTGGGCGAAATCTGCATCCGCTCGGTTGCCAATTTCCTGGGCTACTGGGACAATGACGAAGCCACCGAGGCAGCCTTTACCAAGGACCGCTATTTCCGCACCGGCGACCTCGGCTATCTGGACGAGGACGATTACCTGTTCATCGTCGACCGCAAGAAGGACATCATCATCCGCGGCGGCGAGAATATCTCCTGCATCGAAGTGGAGGAAGCGCTGTACGGCCATCCCGACGTCACCGAATGCAGCGTGTTCGGCCTGCCGGAAGAGAAATTCGGCGAGATCGTTGCGGCCGTCTATGTCGTGCGCGATGGGGCCGATGTCGGCGCGGACGATTTGCGCGAATTCGTGTCGGGCCGCATTGCGCCTTTCAAGATGCCGGAGAAGATCTGGCACAGCAAAGCGTCGTTGCCGCGCCTTGGCACGCAGAAGATCGACAAGCGCACGGTGAAGTCGCTTTACGAAAACCGTTCCGATTCCGCCTAGGTAGACTGCTTGAACAACCTCCGTATCCCCAACCAGCGCGCCATTCTCGACCGGCGCAAGCTTGTGGCGCAGATTGCCGCGCTGGGGCCGGATACGGGCAACGCTGCAGATGTGCGCCCACACGTCGTGGAAGTGCTGAAGGTGGCGCTTGAACAGGGGCGGGCTGAACTGGAACGGCGGCTGGCGGACAAACCCAGCGCGGGCCACGAGATTACCGGCGGTTATGCGTTTCTGGTCGATCAGCTGGTGCGCGTGATCCACGATCATGTCACCGCGCAGGTCTATCCTGCTGGCAACCGGTCGGCGGGCGAACGGCTGTCGATCATGGCGGTGGGCGGTTACGGCCGGGCCGAAATGGCGCCGCATTCCGATGTGGATATCGCTTTTATCACTCCCACTCGGAAGGCTCCGTGGTGCGAACAGGTGATCGAGGCGATGCTGTACCTGTTCTGGGATCTGGGTCTGCAGGTGGGCCATTCCAGCCGCAGCGTGGACGATACCGTGCGCATGGCGAAGGAAGACCTGACCATCCGTACCGCGCTGCTGGAAGGGCGTTATATCTGGGGCGACCAGCAGCTGTATGACGAGATTTCGCGCCGTTTCCAGTCCGAAGTGGTGCATGGGTCCCGGCAGCAGTTCACGACCGAGAAACTGGCGGAACGCGATGCCCGGCACCAGCGGATGGGGGATAGCCGGTATGTGGTGGAACCCAACGTCAAGGACGGGAAGGGCGGCCTGCGCGACCTCCATACATTGTACTGGATCGGCAAATATACCCACGGCGTGAAATCCGCCGCCGAGCTGGTCGATGTGGGGCTGTTCACCCGGGCCGAATATCGCAGTTTCCGCCGCGCGGAACGGTTCATGCTGGCGGTCCGCAGCCATCTGCACACCATTACGGGTCGGGCGGAAGACCGGCTGACATTCGATTTGCAGCGGCAGGTGGCCGAGGCCATGAATTTTGCCGACCGTCCGGGCAAAAGTGCGGTCGAACGTTTCATGCAGTTCTATTTCCTGCAGGCGCGGCGCGTCGGTTCGCTGACAGGCGTTTTCCTCGCCCATATCGAGGACGAGTTCGCCGCGGCGAAACAGCGCCGGGGCATCCTTGCGGCATTTGATCCCAAGCCGCGCGATCTGCAGGGATACAAGGTGCTGGCCGGGCGCATTTCCGCGCCATCGGATGACTGGTTCCGCCAGGATCCCGTCCGCCTGGTCGAGATCTTCCAGCTGGCCGAGGAACATGCGCTGGAAATTCATCCCGCCACCATGCGGCAGGCAGACCGTGACAGCGGCCTGATCCTGAAGGACGTTCAGGAAGACGAACGCGCCAACGCCCTGTTCCTCAAACTGCTGACGGGCCGCAACAATCCTGAAAGCGTGCTGCGCTGGATGAACGAGGCGGGGGTATTCGGCCGGTTCGTGCCGGATTTCGGCAAAGTCAACGCGCAGATGCAGTTCGACATGTATCACCATTATACGGTGGATGAACATACGATCCGCGCCATCGGCCTGCTGTCCCGTATCGAGCGCGGCGAGCTGGAGGACGACCATCCGCGCGCCACCCGCGAAATCCACCGCGTTGCCAGCCGCCGCGCGGCTTATGTCGCCGTGTTGCTGCACGATATTGCCAAGGGGCGGGGCGGCGACCATTCCGAACTTGGGGCAGAAGTTGCCCACGAACTGTGTCCGCGTTTCGGGCTGGATGCGGGTGAGACGGCGCTTGTCAGCTGGCTGGTGAAGCAGCACCTCCTGATGAGTCATACCGCTTTCAAGCGCGACCTGACCGATCCGGCCACAATCGAGAATTACGTCGGTGAGGTGCAGAGCATGGAGCGCCTGCGCCAGCTTGCCATCCTGACAGCGGTCGATATCCGCGCGGTCGGACCGGGCGTCTGGAACAGCTGGAAAGGTCAGTTGCTGGGCGAATTGTTCGACGCCTCGCAGGAGCGGTTGCGGCTGGGTCACAAGCGCCATGGCCGGGCGCAGAAAGTCACTGCCAAGCGCGATGCCGTGCGCGCGTCGCTGGGTGACAAGGTGGCGGTGCTGGAAACGCACAAAGCCGAGTTCCCCGACGCCTATTTCATTGCGGAACCGGAAGACATCATCGCGCTCAACATCGTGCAGTATGATGCGGCCCGCAGGCTCGACCACGAATTGTCGGTCCACTGCGAATATTACGAAGCGCGCGGAGCCACGCTGGTGACAGTCATTGCAGCCGACCATCCGGGGCTGTTCTTCCGCATTGCCGGCGGCATCCACCTTGCCGGTGCGAACATCATCGATGCGCGCATCCACACCACGCGCAGCGGCTTCGCTGTTGACAACTTCCTGATTCAGGACCCGCATGGTCGGCCATTCAGGGAAGCAGCGCAGCTGGAACGGATCAAGCGCAGCATCGCGGATGCGCTGGCCAGCCGGGTGGAACTTATCCCTAAGCTCGCCGCTCGCCCGCTGACCCACAGCCGGTCGAAGGCTTTCGATGTCCAGCCGCGCGTTATTATCGACAATGATGCCTCGGGGCGCTTCACCGTGATCGAGGTGAACGCCCGCGACCGTGCCGCCCTCCTCAACCGTCTCGCCCGCGCATTGTTCGAAGCAGGCCTGATGGTGCATTCCGCCCACATCACCCATTATGGGGAACGCGCGGTCGACGTGTTCTACGTGACCGATCTGACGAACGGCAAAGTCACCGCACCGGACAAGTTGCAGGCGATCGAAACGGCACTGGTGGAATGCGCCAGCGACGAATGGCAGGAAGAAATGGAAAACGCCTAGGAGCTTTCTAGCGCGCCGCTGATGTCGGGCGGCGCGCGGAAGTCAGCCTGCTCGCGGGCCGAACAGCGCCGTTCCTACGCGAATATGGGTCGCGCCCAAACGCACAGCGGTTTCGTAATCGCCGCTCATGCCCATACTGAGTTGGTTCAGCCCGTTGTCGTGCGCCAGCTTGTGCAGGAGGGCGAAGAACGGGGCCGGCTCGATGTCGGACGGCGGTAGGCACATCAGCCCGACGACCGGCACGTCCATCTCGCGCGCCTTGGCGAGAAACGCTGACAACTCTTCGATCGGCACGCCGCCCTTCTGCGGTTCGCGCCCTATATCGACCTGCACGAAACAGGGCACGCGGCGGCCGGTCTTGTCGAACGCCTTGGCCAATGCCTTGAGCAGGCTCGTCCGGTCGAGCGAATGGATGCAATCGAACAAGGCGGCGGCGTCCTCCGCCTTGTTGGACTGCAACTGGCCGATGCAGTGCAGTTCGACGCCGTCATACGCCTCACGCAGGG
The DNA here is from genome assembly GCF_003340475.1 of Alteripontixanthobacter maritimus. NCBI lineage: Bacteria > Pseudomonadati > Pseudomonadota > Alphaproteobacteria > Sphingomonadales > Erythrobacteraceae > Alteripontixanthobacter > Alteripontixanthobacter maritimus. The sequence continues at coordinate 164,061 of NZ_QBKA01000002.1, forward strand.
CGGGCCATTTCGCCTGCGCTTCCTGCACGCGGTTTTCGCCGAACACCCGGTGACCGGCCTGCAGCAGCGGAACAATTTCGCCTGCTTCGCGCGTCTTGCTGACCGCGATCAGTGTAACCTCGTCCGGTTCGCGGCGCGCAATCTTGCAGCTTTTGGCAATGGCAGCGTTCACAGCAGACAGCGGTGTATCGGGAGCGGAAGTTTCGGGTGCTGTGTCCATGGGTTTCGCGCTATAGCGTCTGCACCATGCCACGCCAGTTCCTTCCCCGCATCTGGCTGATGACCGATGCCCGCAACGACGCCGTGCTGGAGCGTGCGATCACCCGCTTGCCGCGCGGATCAGGCGTGGTCTTTCGGCACTATCACTTGGCTGAAGAAGCGCGCCGCCAGCGGTTTTCCGAAATTTCGGCAATCGCGCGGGCGCACGGCCACGCGGTGGTCCTGTCCGGTCCTGCGAGCCTTGCCGTCAGGTGGAAAGCTGATGGAACATACGGCACGCCGGACATGCTGGGGGGATCGGACGGGCTGCTGACTCTCGCCACCGCGCATAACCGGTCGGAACTTCGCGCTGCGGCGCGAGCAGGAGCGGACGCGGCGTTTCTGTCGCCGGTCTTTTCCACCCGCTCTCACCCAAACGGCACTTCGCTCGGCCCGGCGCGGTTCCGGCTGCTGGCGCGCCACGCCGGCCTGCCGGTTATCGCCTTGGGCGGAATGACTCGGATGCGGGCGCGATTGCTAGGCCATCCCCATTGGGCGGCGATCGACGGATTATCTTGAGTGGGCCTGTCTTGAACGGGTCTGTCGGAGGCACCGATACACCGCGCAAAACTTGACCCGCTGGCCTGCGCGATTCATGGATAGGGCTCGAACCAGAGGACATGGAATGGCAACGCGCGCGGCGGGACACTCGAGGAATAGCATGGCGAGGGGTGGCAAGGCGGTCGACTGGCGCGCTGCGTTCCGGCGTAGCCTGCGACGCACGATACAGATGACCGGCGCTGCCGTGCTGGCCGCGACCATGGTGTTCCTCGGCCTTGCCCTGGCCAGCTATACCCAGACCGACCCCAGCAATTCCACCGCGGCATCGGGCGCAGATATCCGCAACTGGATGGGGGCAAGCGGGGCGTGGGCGGCGGAGCGTGTACTGATGCTGTTCGGTGTGGTCGGCGTGCTGCTGTTGCCGATGCTGTACATTTTCGCGCGCAAATTGTGGCGCGATGTGGAGGAGGAGGACCGCGACACCACCACGCGTTGGTGGATGCCGTTCGCCATGTTGCTGCTGGCGATGGCGCTGCTGTCCACCACTCTCAGCCTTGCATTCGATAGCCCCGGCGGCACGCTGCCGGCATCCATGGGTGGGGTCACCGGCCTGTTGGGCGCTGGCGGGATCGAGGCAGTGGCAGACCGGTTCGGCGGCAAAATGTCCGGCTGGCTGGTGCTGGCAATGGCGCTGTTGGCTCTGGGCGGCGGTACGGCGCTTGTCACCCGCGTTTTCGCGATCGACTGGGCATCGCTGCTGACGCTGCCGCATTTCCTGATAAATAACAGCGTCAGCCGCGCTATGTGGTCCATCCTGCCGCGCCGCTCAGGCTCGCCCGAACCGCGTCCTGCGGCCAAAACGCATACAGGAAACGCGCCAGCCGAAGACGATACGCGAACCCCGAATACCACCCTTCCCATTATCGAGGATGCGGGACGCCGCGCGCCCACCATCGCGGATCGCAGCGCTCCTCCGAAGAAGGCTACCCCGACCAAGAAGAGCCAGCGCGACATGTTCGCCGATTACGAACTTCCCAGCCTTGAATTATTGGCCGAACCGCCGGAACACCCGGCGCCCGCGCTCGACAAGATGGCATTGGAACGCAATGCGCGCCTGCTCGAAACCGTGCTCGACGATTTCAACGTAAAGGGCGAGATTACCGCCGTGCGCACAGGGCCTGTGGTCACGATGTACGAACTGGAACCGGCGCCCGGTATCAAGGCCAGCCGCGTGATCGGGCTGGCAGAAGACATCGCCCGCAATATGAGCGCGATTTCGGCACGTGTTTCGCCCATCCCGGGCAAGACCGTGATGGGCATCGAACTGCCCAATGCCGACCGGCAGATGGTGGCGCTCAAGGAACTGGCGGCCTGCGCAGACTTTGCCGATGCCGATGGGATGCTGCCGATTATCCTGGGCAAGGATATCGCCGGCGAACCGATCGTGGCGGATCTTGCCGCCATGCCGCATCTGCTGGTTGCGGGCACCACCGGTTCGGGCAAGTCAGTCGGGTTGAACTGCATTCTCCTCAGTCTGCTCTATCGCTTTACGCCCGAGGAATGCCGCCTGATCCTGATCGATCCCAAGGTGCTGGAGCTGAAGAGCTACGACGATATTCCGCATCTGCTTTCCCCCGTGGTGACGGAGCCTGCCAAATCCGTTCGCGCTCTGAAATGGGCGGTGGAGGAGATGGAGCGGCGGTACCGCATGATGTCGAGCGTGAATTCGCGCAATATCGGCGGCTTCAATGAGAAAGTCCGCACCGCCGCTGCCAAGGGCAAGCCGCTCGGCCGCCGCGTGCAGACGGGCTTCGATCCCGACACCGGCGAGGAACTGTTCGAGGAAGAACAGCTCGATTACCAGCCATTGCCGCTGATCGTGCTGATCGTGGACGAACTGGCCGATCTGATGGTCACCGTGGGCAAGGAAATCGAGGTGCTGATCCAGCGCCTCAGCCAGAAAAGCCGCGCGGCGGGCATCCACCTCATCATGGCGACGCAGCGCCCGTCGGTCGATGTGATCACCGGCGTCATCAAGGCCAACCTGCCCACCCGCATCAGCTTCAAGGTGACGAGCCGCATCGACAGCCGCACGATCCTGGGCGAACAGGGCGCGGAACAGCTGCTGGGCAAGGGCGACATGCTGTACAAGCCCAACACTGGCGCGACGGTGCGCGTCCACGGCCCGTTCGTGTCGGACGAGGAAGTCGAAGTGGTGGCCGATCACTGGCGCGCGCAGGGCACGCCCGAATATATCGACGCCGTGACCGAAGAACCCGAAGATGGCGGCTTCGCATTCGGCGGCGACGACATGACCGCCAGCGACGATCCGGACGAGCGCAAATATCTGCAGGCCTGCCAGGTGGTTTTCGAAAACCAGAAGGCGTCCGGAAGCTGGCTGCAACGGCAGATGGGCGTCGGCTACAACACCGCCGCCAAGTGGATCGAGCGGATGGAAGGCGAAGGGCTGGTCGGCCCCGCCAACCACGTCGGCCGCCGTGACATCTACCGCGACAAGGATGGCAGCCCGCTTTAGGGGCGTAACACGATTTGCGCTGCCGAAAGGCGTCGCCGAAGGATACTTGTACGTGCTGTCCGAACCATGCTGAAAACCCGCAATCCGGTCCAGCTGATCCCGGTCCTGTTTCTGGGTGTAATCCTGCTCGGCACGGTTTTGCTGATGCTGCCTTTCGCGCGGGCGGGGGCGGGCGCAGCGCCGCTGATGACGGCCTTGTTCACCAGCACCAGCGCGGTGGCGGTTACCGGATTGATAGTGGTCGACACGCCGACATACTGGTCGCAGGCAGGACAGTGGATCATCATGGCGCTGTTCCAGATCGGCGGCTTCGGTATCATGACAGCCGCCACATTTCTGGGCCTGGCGGTCGGACGCGGCGTGCGCCTGTCGGACAAGATGGCCACGCAAGTGGAACGCAGCAGGCTGGATCTGGGCCATGGGCACGAAGTGCTCAAGCTGGTGCTGATCATCACCATCGCGGTGGAGGCACTGGTGACACTCATTCTGACCTGCCGATTGCGGTTTTTCTACGATATGGAATGGGCGGATGCCGCCTGGCACGGGCTGTTCCACGCCATTAGCGCGTTCAACAATGCAGGCTTCTCAAGCTTTTCCGACAGCGTGATGGGGTTCCAGTCGGATTGGCTGATGCTGGCCCCGATCATGCTTGCCGTGATCGTCACCGCACTGGGTTTCCCGGTCATGCAGGAATTGCGCGCTGCCCCCTTGCAGTTTCGCAAATGGACGCTGCATACCAAGATTACGGTGACCTGGACCGCTGTGCTGCTGGCGGCAGGGTTTATCGCGATATTGTGGGCGGAATGGGCGAATGCCGATACGCTGGGCCCGATGGCGCTGGGCGATAAGGCGCTGAATGCGCTGCTTCATTCCGTGATGCCGCGCACCGCCGGGTTCAACAGTCTGGATGTCAGCAGTTTTAGAGACAGCACTCTGGCGGTGAATTACGTGTTGATGTTTATCGGCGGCGGCAGTGCGGGCACGGCGGGCGGGATCAAGATCACCACTTTTGTTGTGCTGTTGGCGGTCGTCTGGTCGGAAATCCGCGGCCACCGCGATGCCAGCATGTTCGGACGGCGGTTCGGTACTGGCATCGAGCGGCAGGCGTTGTCAGTCGCGGTGCTGGCCGCCAGCCTGATCGGCGCAGGGGCGATGGGGCTGCTCGCCTTTACCGACATGGATATGAAGGACGCCCTGTTCGAAGCGATCAGCGCCTTTTCCACCGTCGGCCTGTCAACCGGCGTAACCGGCGATCTGCCCGCGCCCGCACAGGCCATCATCATCGCGCTAATGTTCATCGGCCGCGTCGGCACGATCACCGTGGCCACCGCATTGGCGCTGGGTGCGGCGCGCAAACCCTATCGTTTCCCGGAGGAGAACCCCATTGTCGGATAAGGCAGACATCAAGAAACCGATCATGGTCATTGGCCTTGGGCGCTTCGGCAGTGCGGTGGCAAACTCGCTGCTACGCATGGGTCACGAGGTGATGGGCGTGGACAGCGACCCTGGCTGTGTGCAGGCGATGGCCGGATCGCTGACCTCCGTGATCGAGGCGGACACGACCGATATCGAAGTGCTGCGGCGGCTAGGGATGGAGGATTTCGGCGCGGCCGTGGTCGGCATCGGCAGCGATATCGAGGCCAGCGTGCTGACCGTGCTGGCGCTGAGCGATCTGGGCGTTACCAGCATCTGGGCCAAGGCGGTAAACGACAATCACGGCCGCATTCTGGAACGCACCGGAGCGACCAACATCGTCTATCCCGAAGCGCGGATGGGTGAGCGCGTGGCGCATATCCTGACCGGCCAGATGATAGATTTCATCGAATTCGATGACGAGTTCGCCATTGCAAAAATGCGCGCGCCCACCGCAATCGTGGACAGGACGCTGGAGGAAAGCGGGGTGCGCGAAAAGTTCGGCGTGACGGTTGTAGGGGTGAAGCGCCCGCAAGCGGATTTCGTCTATGCCGTACCCGATACCGTGGTGCTGGCGGACGATCTGATGATCGTATCGGGCACAACTGCACAAGTGGAACGCTTCGCCGCGACAGCCAAGCGCTGACGACGCTTTTCAGCGCGGCGCGTTGAGCAGCCAGTCGCCGCTGTTGAGGCCGTCCAGCGACCAGTCGCCAATGCGCCAGCGCACCAGCCGCAGGGTGGGATGGCCGATGGCGGCAGTCATCCGGCGGACCTGGCGGTTGCGGCCTTCGCGGATAGTGATTTCCAGCCAGCAATCCGGCACTGTCTTGCGAAAGCGCACCGGTGGATCGCGCGGCCATAAGTCGGGCGGGTCAATTCGGCGAGCTTGTGCGGGCAGTGTCGGCCCATCCTTCAGTGTCAGACCGCCGCGCAGTTTTTCCAGCGCAGCCTCGTCCGGTTCGCCTTCGACCTGCACAAGATAGGTCTTGGGCGTCTTGAACTTCGGATCGGCAATGCGCGCCTGTAATCTGCCGTCATCGGTCAACAGCAACAGCCCCTCGCTATCGCGGTCGAGGCGGCCCGCGGGATACACGCCGGGCCGGTCGATGTAGAGCGACAGGGTGGGGCGTTCGGTAGGGCTCTTGGCGTCGGTGAACTGCGACAGCACGCCGAACGGCTTGTTGAACAGGACCAGCGTGCCGCTCATTCCATATCGTCCGCAGGAATCAGCGCGCCCGATACCAGTAGGGCCTCGATGAGATCGCGGTCTGCCGCATTCGCAAGCAGCTCGTCATCCAGCTGACCGTGCGACGCAGCGCAGAGACGTTTTGCAAATTCGGCGCATGGCCCGCTGCATTCATAGGCCTCGCCATCCACGAACAAGGTCACATTGTCCGGTCCAGCCGCGATATAGGCGAAGCGGCTTTCGGGGTTACGCATCAGCGCAGTTGCCGGGTGGAAAACAGCGTCCGGATCGCTGTCCGGCGGGCCATGCCTCCCGGAGCTCAGGTTCGCGCCGAGCCACTGCGTGAAGCTTTCGCGATCCTGTAACCGGGCGAGCACCATGGCGTGCATCTGGTCGATCGCGTCTTCACCGATCTCGCCCGGATTGATTGCGCAACGCAGGTCGGGGTCAGTGTAGCGCGTTTCTGCCAAGGATTCCGCGACGATATCGTCGGTATAGTCGGCCAGCAATTCGATGTCCGACGGCGCGCGGAAGCCGATCGAGTAGGTCATGCAGCCTTCGTCCGCGCCACCCCCATCGCCTGCCAGTGCTGTCCCTTCATGCGCAATGCCTGGCGGTACGTAGAGCATGTCGCCCGGCTCCAGCACATATTCCGCGACCGGCTGAAAGTCAGCCAACAGTTTCAGATCATTATGCGGCAGCAACGGCGTGTCAGCGTCGCACACTTGCCCGATACGCCAGCGGCGGCGGCCGAGGCCCTGCACCAGAAACACATCATACGCATCGAAATGCGCGCCCACCCCGCCACATTCCGCGGCAAAGCTGACCATCACATCGTCGATCCGCCAGTCGGGGATGAAGCGAAACGGTTCGATCATGGCGGCGACATCCGGGTCGATCCGGTCCACGCCTTGCACCAATAAAGTCCAGTCGCTCCGCCCCAGCGTATCGAAACGTCCAGGATCAAACGGACCGTGTTCGACACTCAGCGCATCGCCTTGCTGAACCACCAGCCGTGACTCCATGGTTTCTTCGCAAGCTAGCCCGGCCAGATCGTCCGGCGCGACCGGGTTCTGCCAGTCTGGCCATGCACCGCGCAGCAGCAGCGGTTTCTTCTGCCAATTTTCGCGCAGGAATTGTGCCGGCTCCAGCCCATGCAGCCTCACCGCGAAAGAACCTGTGCGGCTTTGGGGTACAAATCGATCAGGAGCTGTGCACCCATCTGGCGCATGACATCATCGATCCCGCCGGCCAGTTCGCCTGCATCCATACGCCGCGCATCGCGGTGCAGGCGGTCGATGGTTTCGCGGTGTTTCTCTACCACCGCGCGCACGCGGTCGTGCCAGAAGGCGGGGTGTTCGCCTTCCTCCCATTCGCCGCGCCCGCGCCCGAAATGCGCCACGGCGAGATAGCGCAGCAGCGATGTGCCAACGAGATCGGCGAAGAAATCGTCCGACCAGCGCACCACGCTGCCATCCTCGCCCTTGGCCATGTTGATCCCGCGCGCCAGCCCGCCGCCGCCCAACGCGCCAAGGATGCCGCCCACGATCATGCCGCCGCCCAGCGTCAGCCCACCTGCGGCAAGGTCTGCAGCGAGGCCTGTCACCGCGCCCGATGCCAGACCGCCCAGCAAGGCTGCTGCGCCTTCGGGTGTTTTTTCCTCGCTACGATAGTCCGCGGCGATGCGTTCCAGGACCTTGCGCGATGCCTTGCCCGACAATCCGTGCAGCTGGATAAGCGCGTCGGTGGAGCTATGCGTGCCCGCCGCCAGACGCTCCGCCAGTTTGGTCATGGCTTCGCGCGTTTCCGGCCGTTCGCCGCGCCCTGCACGCAAGGCGCTACCCAGCTCGTCGCGCCAGGTGGAGCCGCGCACGCTTTCGCGGTCGGTGGCAGCCTGCGCCAACGCCTCGGCCAGTGCGGTCATGGACGCGCGGAAGCGGGCGAGGTTTATGTCCTCCCATTCCGCCTTAAGCGCTGCCATCGCGCCCGCTTTCTCCGGCGGAAGCAACGGCGCGACGGTATCCAGTAGTGCGCCTTCCTGCACCCACACCCGCGCAAACGCATCCATCGGCAATGCGCCCGCAACGATGCCGCGTTCACCCAGGTGGTTTTGCCAACGCATGATCTCGTCCGTCGTATCCTCGCGCGGCGGACCCATCTGGTTGAGGAGCAGCAGCACCGGTTTACCGATCCATTCCAGCACATCCATTTCCAGCGCGACATAGCTCGCCGCCGCCGGATCCTCCGCTGCATTGACGAGATAGAGGATGACATCCGCTTGCTCGCGCGCGTTCTTGACCGCCTGCTGGCTGGACCAGAGCGGGCGTTCGCGGAACCGGTCCCACACCTGCGTCAGCATCCAGCCAATGGGATTGCCGCTCAGCCGCAGCCGGTCGAGCAGGCGCGCAGTATCCCCGAAGCCGGGTGTGTCCCACAGCATCAGCGTGTCCGCGCCCGATTGCACCAGCACATATCCGCTGGCCAGATCGGTAACGTGTGCAGCATCGCGCACTTCGCCCACATCGCGGCCCAACAGGGTGCGCGCCAGCGTTGTCTTGCCGGCGTTGGTATGGCTGATCAGGCTGAGATTGATGGCCGTGCCTTCGGTATGCAGCTCGGTCATGGAATTACCCTGGGATGGCGCTTGCCAGTTACGAGATCTTCCATCAGCTGCGCCTTTTCCGGATCGCTTGCCGCAAGATCGAGGCGGAGCGACGCCAATTCTGCGCGGCCCATAACCGCATCCCAGGCCTCGCCGCGTGTTGCCAGCCTCGCGCTTGAGGCAGAGTTATCGCCAAACCGTTCACGGAACGGGCTTTCATCGATAATTGCGCCCACCAATGTGCCCGGATGCTTCACCGCCAGCGCATCGCGCAACCCGGATGCAATCGCGCCATGGTTTTCATGTTCCGGAGTGGAGGAAATCGTGAACAGCAGCAGGTGATGATCATCGTCCGCGTCGAACTCAGCCGCGGCCAGCCAGTCATCTTCCGCCCCATAGTCGACCGGCGGGTCGAATTGCAGCGCGGTGCCGTCCCCCAACGCATCCTGTGTCAGCGCCGACAGCACCTCGCGCACGCCTGCATCGGGGTGATAGGCATATGGCGTCACGCGCACTTGCCCGGCACGGCCGTGCGCGCCGCGCAGCAGGCGGCGGAAATAGAAACCGTCGCGTTCCGGCAGGGTGAAACTGTCGCGCCGTCGCCAGGTCTTTACGGCCGCCAGCAGGGCCAGCACAAGCCGCGGAATGACGACAAAGCCGATGACGGTTGCGGTGGTGAGGATTATCCACGGCCCGGCATTCACGCCCCCACTGTCCAAGCCGCTATCCGCGCCGGTCCAGCGCATCGCTGCAATCCCTGCAACATCGGGAATGACCAGTCCGGTGACGGCCGCCGCCGGGCCGAGAACCAGGGAAATTGCCGCATGGACGCTTTCCGGACCAAGAAACGTGCTTTCCCATCCTGCGCGGTATTCGATGCCCAGCGCGCGGAAATAGATGCCTGCCACCACGCCGAGCGCAAAGGTCGCAGCGGAGAGATGCAGAATACGCGCGCTACGGGCGGCGGCGAGCGACGCCGATGCTGCGCTCCAGTCGGTGGCAAAGCGGCCCAGCGCGCGCGACACAGGCGTCGCCCTGTCGAACCCGCGCTGCCCCAGCCTGGCAAGCCGTTCCAGCACGCGCGACAGGCCGCCGGGGCCGCCCTTGCTCGAACGCGGTACCAGCGTGACCAGCATCCAGAAATAGACCAGCGCATTCCACGCCAGCATCCCGATAAGCGGGAACGCCAACAAGTCGAGCCGCCGTCCGCTTGCGAGTTCATTCAGCGTAAGGCCGATCAGGAATGCGCCAAGCGGCACGGCCCAGCCGATCCAGCGCGGCCAGCGCGTTGCGCGCAGGGCAGTGGCGATTGCGGGAACGCGGCTGGCAAGCCGACCCGCGGCAAATTCGGCGCGGCGCGCAAGAAACAGATCGTCGCCCTTGCGTCCAGTTTTGGCCCCGGCGCCCGACAGCGCGGCACGCCCAGCCTCATGCGCGGCGACGCGATCCTGCTTGGTCAGCAGGTCGCCCGCGGCATCTTCTTCCTCAATGGCGCGGACCAGCAGCACGCGCCGTGCATCGTCTTCCGTCATCGCCGCGCCCCCATCCTTGCTGCCATCAGGCCTGTTCAAGTTTCTGCTCGTCTCGCTGTCCTAGCCAACGGGCGCGTCGCTGCAAGGTTTCCCGCCCGTGCGGTTGTGCAAGGCGATTGCGCATCCGGACGCGGTGCCGCACTTGCCCGCCGGTGGTTACCTTTGTACCGACCCGTCACACCTTATCGGAGCCTGTCCCCCATGCGTATCGGTTGCCCAAGCGAGATCAAGAACCACGAATATCGTGTCGGCCTGACGCCCGAAAGCGCCCGGGAACTCGTGGCAAACGGGCATGAGGTGTGGGTTCAAACCGGCGCCGGTGCAGGCATCGGTGCGTATGACGATCAGTATGAAACCGCCGGTGCGCGGATCGTAGGCGGGCCGGACGAAATCTTTGCCGAATGCGAGATGATCGTAAAGGTGAAAGAACCGCAAGCTGCCGAACGCGCCAAGCTGCGCGAGGGGCAGATCCTCTATACCTATCTCCACCTTGCGCCCGATCCGGAGCAGACGGCGGACCTCGTGAAATCCGGCGTGACCGCAATTGCCTATGAAACGGTGACCGGCCCGAATGGCATCCTGCCTCTGCTGAAACCGATGAGCCAGGTGGCCGGGCGGATGAGCATCCAGGCAGGCGCCACCGCGCTGGAAAAGGCGCATGGCGGGCGCGGTGTGCTGCTGGGCGGCGTGCCCGGCGTGATGCCGGGCAAGGTCGCGGTCATCGGTGGCGGCGTGGTCGGTTTCAACGCAGCGCAGATGGCAGTCGGTCTGGGGGCGGACGTAACCATCCTCGACCGCGATCCGGAAGTGCTGGAAAAGGTCGGCACCCATTTCGAAAGCCGCGCCTCCACGCGCTTCTCCAACAAGGCCAATCTGGAAGATTCGGTGTGTCAGGCCGATCTGGTCATCGGCGCAGTGCTGATCCCCGGTGCCGCTGCGCCCAAGCTGATAACGCGTGAGATGTTGTCCGACATGCAGCCCGGTGCCGTGCTGGTGGATGTTGCCATCGATCAGGGCGGCTGCTTCGAGACTTCCAAAGCGACCACACATGCCGACCCGACCTATATCGTCGACGACATCGTGCATTACTGCGTCGCCAACATGCCGGGCGCGGTGGCGCGGACCAGCACCTATGCGCTCAACAATGTTACGCTGCCTCATGCGCTGCGAATTGCGCGCGACGGGTGGAAGGCGGCGCTGCGTAACAACCCGCATCTGGCGCAGGGCTTGAACGTCCATGCCGGTTCGGTGACGTATGAGGCCGTAGCGAGCGAGCTCGGCTACGATTACCGCAGCGTGGACGATATTCTGGGCGAAACGCCGATCGCCTAGGGCGCGGTGCTTTCAAGAAACGGAGCGGCAATGTCCGCGCCGATGCGTTGCGGGCGCAGACTGACCGCATCCAGCATGGCCCACATCGTGAGCGCGCTGACCACGATCTTGCCCGATGCATTGCGAAATTCGACTGCCCGCCCGAACCGCGCGCCTTTCGGGCCGTCTGGAATGAAGGTTTCGCCGGTCACGCTTTCGCCGTCACGGATATTGCCGCGATAATCGATCTCGTGCCGGACCACGACCCAGATATAGGCGTCGCGGTCCTGCGGGCGGGCGGCGGCGTACCAGTGCTGCGTCGCCAGATCCTGTATCCATTGCACCCACACCGCGTTGTTCACATGGCCCAGCTCGTCGATATGTTCGGGCCGGGCGGTGAATTTGCGTGAGAAGCGCGGCGCGTGGTCAGCCTCCACCGTCATTTTGCAGCGGTTTCGGCCAGTCCCAGATGATCGAGGATGAAGGCAAATTCCTCCGCCGTTTCGCGCAAGGCGGTGAAGCGCCCCGACTTGCCGCCATGGCCTGCGCCCATATTGGTCTTGAACAATAGCTCGTTATCGCCCGTTTTGTATTCGCGCAGCTTGGCGACCCACTTCATCGGTTCCCAATAGGTGACGCGCGGATCGTTGAGGCCGGCGGTGACCAGCATCGGCGGATAGTTCTGCGCGATGACCTGGTCATAGGGAGAATAGCTGAGGATGTAGGCGAAGGCCTGCTTGCTTTCGATCGGGTTGCCCCATTCGGGCCACTCGCCCGGTGTGAGTGGCAGGTCCTCGTCGAGCATAGTGCTGAGCACATCGACGAACGGCACATGCGCGCCCACAGCGCCCCACAGGTCGGGGTTGGTGTTGATGACCACGCCCATCAGGCTTCCGCCCGCGCTGCCGCCGGAAATGCTGATCTTGCCCTTCGACGTGATGCCGCGCTCAATCAGCCCCTCGGCCACGTCCACAAAATCATTGAAGGTGTTGGTCCGGTCGTTCAGCTTGCCCTGCAGATACCAATTGCGGCCCAGATCGTCCCCGCCGCGAATATGCGCGATGGCATAGGCCATGCCGCGATCGACCAGGCTCAGGCGGGTGGTGGAAAAGCCCGGCGGGATGGCGATGCCATAAGCGCCGTAGGAATAGAGGTGCATCGGGCCGCCAGCAGGACGGTCCTTGCGCCGCACCACGCTGACAGGAACCTGCGCCCCGTCGCGCGCGATGATGGTCAGCCGCTCCGTCACGTATAGCGACGGGTCGTAGCCTGACGGGATTTCCTGCACTTTTAACGTAGTGAGCTTGCCCGTAGCCACGTTGTAATCATACACGGTGTCAGGCGTGACCATGGATTCATAGGCGAGGCGGAGGGTATCAGTCGCATACTCTCGATTGTTCGAAAGCCCGGCAGAATAGCTGGCTTCGGGGAAGGCGACGGGGGTAATCTTCGCCGGATCGGCATAGGATCGCAGCTGGATCTGGTCGAGGCCGTTCAGTCGCCCTTCGGTGGTGTAGAACCCTTCATATAGGTCCATATCGGTGAGGTAGAACTCGTCCGACCCAGCTATTAGCGTGGTCCATTCGCCCGGCGCGTCCAGACTGGCATTGGCTATGCTGAAATTGACGTGGTCCTTGTTGGTGTGAATGAACAATGTGCCGTCGCGGACATCGACGTCATACTCCACGCCCTTTTCTCGGCGTCGCACCAGGATCTGCTCGCCGGTGGGATCGCTGGCCCGCACCAGCCGCACTTCGCTCGTTTCATTGTCGCCCGTCGCGATAACCAGCCAGTCTTCCTGCGCAGTAAGGCCGGTGCCCACGCGGTAGCCTTCGTCCTCTTCGCGGAAAATCTCGACATCCTCAGATACCGGCGTACCAAGGATGTGCAGGCGGGCATTGTCCACCCGCCAGTTTTCGTTGGCCTTGCCGTAGACGAGCGCGGTGCCGTCCATCACCCAGGTCAGGCCGGACAGGGTCTCGGGGATCACGTCGGGCAGCAATTCCCCGGTTTCGAGATCACGGATGCGCGCTGTGAAGCGTTCCGAGCCATTGTCGTCATAAGCGTAAGCGAGATAGCGGCCGTTCTTGCTGATGGTGAATGCGCCTAGGCGAAAATATTCCTTCCCCTCGGCCAGCGTGTTTTCATCCAGCACCACCGTATCATCGCCGCCTGCAACGGGGCGGCGGTAATGGATGCGGTACTCCTTGCCGTCTTCGAATGCGCTCCAGTACATCCAGTCGCCGTCCTTCTGCGGAACGGTGCTGTCGTCCTTCTTGATGCGGCCCTTGATCTCTTCGAACAGCTCCTCGACCAGAGCCTCGCGCGGAGCCATCTTCGCTTCGAACCAGGCGTTTTCGCGTTCCAGATGCGCGATGACATCGGCATCGTCGATCTTGGGATAGGACTGGTCCTTCATCCAGTGATACGGATCGGCAATGGTGATGCCGTGATGGGTGTAGGAATGCTCGCGCTTCTCCGCCACGGGCGGTTTAGCTGAATCAGGTGCGGTGTTGGTCACAGATGTCTGTTCCTCGGCATGAAGCGGGGCGGAAGCCAGCGATGCGGCAAGCGCAGCCATGGCCACTTGGAAGGTCATCGAAAGACGTCTGGTGTGCCGTGTCATCGTGGGTTCCGCCTGTTGAATTCGGGTCAGCTATGCTATCAGGTTTCTATATGAAAAAGCGCGTTGCTAAGCCTCCTAATTGCGCGGCGACAATGCGGCAAGAACACAGACGTTTTCGAAGGACCGATATTCCATGCTGATGCAGACACACGAAGCCCGCCTTTCCGCCTTGCGCGAAGAATTGAAACGGCGCGGGCTGGACGGGATGATCGTGCCGATCAGCGATGAACATATGTCCGAATATATCGGCAGCTATGCCGCGCGCATGGCCTGGCTGACGGGTTTTGGCGGCTCGGTTGGATCGTCGGCGGTGCTGGGCGGCGCTTATGAAGGCAAGGGGGCCGCCGTGTTCGTGGATGGGCGTTACACCGTGCAGGTGTGCGAGCAGGTGGACGGCAAGCTGTTCGAATATTGCAACGTGCCCGAAACCAGCGCCGAACTTTGGGTGGCAGAAAACGCACCGAAGGGCGCGCGCATCGGCTATGACGCCTGGTTGCATTCCGCCAAATGGGCAGAGCATGCGGCGGCGCTGCTCGCTGCCAAGGGCATCGAACTGGTGGCAGTCGAGAGCAATCCGGTGGACGCCGTATGGCAGGACCGCCCTGAACCCTCCATCGCATCGGCCATGGTGCATGACGAGCGCCATGCCGGGCAGTCCAGCGCGGAGAAGCGCGCCGCAATCGCTGAATGGCTGCGGGCAGAAGAACTGGACGGCGCCGTCATCGCGGCGCTCGATTCCGTCGCATGGATGCTGAACGTCCGCGGCGCGGATATCGATCGCACCCCGGTCACGCTCGCTTACGCCATCGCCCATGCGGACGGCACGGCGGAACTGTTCATCGATGGCGCGAAGGTCACGCCCGAACTGCAACGCCACTTGGGCAACGCCGTGGTGCTGCGCGAACGCACGGACTTCGAAAGCGCGCTGGGCGAACTATCGGGCAAACGCATCGCGGTCGATCCCGAAAGCGGCGTGGCGGCCATTACGCATGCGTTGGAAGCGGGAGGCGCGACGGCCGTGGCGAAACGCGATCCCACCGTCATCCCGCGCGCCTGCAAGAACCCGGCCGAACAGCAGGGCCACCGCGACGCCCAGGAACGCGACGGCGCGGCAGTCACGAAATATTTGCACTGGCTGAACGTCAACGCCCCGACCGGCAGCGAAACCGAATTGAGCGCAGCGGCGCAATTGCGCGCCTTCCGCGAAGAATCCGACTTGCTGCGCGACTTGTCCTTCGACACGATCTCCGCCGCGTCAGGCCACGCCGCCCTGCCGCATTACCGCGTGGACGAGGACAGCAACATCGCGATTCCCCCCGGCAGCATCTTTCTGTGCGACAGCGGCGGGCAATATCCCGACGGCACCACCGACATCACCCGCACCGTGTGGATCGGCAGCGAGGACGGCACGGCGGAGCCGATTGCGGAGCAGAAGGACCGCTTCACCCGCGTGCTGAAAGGCCATATCGCCATCGCTCAGGCGGTCTTTCCGCAAGGCACCAATGGCGGGCAGCTCGACGTGCTGGCGCGCCAGTATCTGTGGCAAGCCGGGGTCGATTACGCGCATGGCACCGGCCACGGCGTCGGCAGTTTCCTTGCCGTGCATGAAGGTCCGCAGCGGATTGCGAAGCCTGGCGGCGGGCAGGCCGGTACCAGCCAGGAAATCATGGAGGGCATGTTCCTTTCCAACGAGCCGGGTTATTACAAGGCCGGCGAATACGGCATCCGGATCGAGAATCTGGTGCTGACCGAACGCCGCGACATTGCCGGCGCTGAAGGCGAATATCTTGGTTTCGAAACGCTGACATACGTACCGATCGACCGGACGCTGGTCGATGAAACGCTGCTGACACGCGAAGAAAAACAGTGGTGGAACGATTACCACGCCCGGACCCGCGCCATCCTCGCGCCGCAACTGGAAGGCGATGTACTGGCCTGGATGGAGGAACAATGCCGTCCGATGTGACCCCCTCTGCTGCACTGAAACTCGCGGACAATTTCGTGCATCTGGGGCTGGGGGCAAGCGCGGTGTCCCAGCCGCCCTTCACCGGTCTGGATTGGTACGAAGGATACGGTGCCCGGCATGGCGGCGACGGGGCCGAGGGCCGGCTGGTTTCGCAGTACGAATTTACCACCAACTGGGACGTCTGGGAAATGCATCCGGTGGGCGCCGAAGTGGTGATCTGCACTGCCGGCGCGATGACGTTGTTGCAGGAAATGCCCGACGGGGAAACGGTCACCACGCCGCTCGTCACGGGCGAATATGCCATCAATCCGCCCGCAGTGTGGCATACTGCCGACGTGCCTGAGCGGGCGACTGCAATCTTCATCACGGCGGGGGAGGGTACCGAGCACCGCCCGCGATAAGCGTTGCTCGCGCGCTGGTTGGCTGGCTGCTTGCGGCCGACTGAACGAAACGCGGTAACTGCGACAAGCCGCGACACATTGGCCGGATTTTGCGATACTGGCGCGACACCCGGCCGCTAGAACAGGTTCCAAGAGCTGCGGCGGACGTGATGTTTCCCTTTCCCTCCCCTCGAAACTTCGTCGCAGCTCGACCTGGATTGATTGGAGAATGATATGAGAAAGATCGTTACAACTTTCGCCGGTGCCGTTTCGCTTGGCGCGCTTGCCATGGGCGGCGCCGCCGCTGCGCAACAGACTGATCGAGGCGCTCCCATCACGCTGCAAACCGCGACCGAAAGGGCCGATGCGCGTTTTGCGAAAATGGACGCAAACGGCGATGGCATACTGGACGATGCCGACCGGGCCGCTCGCCGGTCCGCACGTTTTCAGAAGATGGATGCCAACAATGACGGCGCCGTCACCGAGGCTGAAATGAACGCCGCGCGTGAAGCCCGCATGGCGCAACGCACAGAGCGTATGGCAGAGCGCCGGGCAAACCGCGGCGAGCGCGCCGACAATCGCCGTGGCGGCCAGCGTTACGGTATGCGCGGCGGCCGCGGCGGTCGCGGCATGGCCATGCTGAAACGTGCAGACACAAACAATGATGGTGCCGTATCGCAGGCCGAATTTCGCGCGATGGCCATGGCGCGCTTCACCAGGATGGATGCCGACAACAACGGAACCGTCACCGCCCAGGAACGCCGGGCCGCCCGGCAGGCGATGCGTGCCGAACGCATGGAGCGTCGCGGAAATCGCGCCAACTGATACAGGCACACTGGCCGGACCTGCGCGCCGCCCGCTTTGCAAGACCTTTCCCAAGGCTTGCAGCGGGCGGCGTTGCGGTTCAGCAGGTTTCGCGCGATGACCACCGAAACACCCCCGGTTAGCCTGCTACTTGTCGATGACGAAGCTTCGCTGCGGCAGCCGCTGGCGGAATATCTGCAAGGGCAGGGCTTTGCCGTGACGCAGGCCGAAAGTGCTGCGCGCGCCCGCAGCCTGTTGCTTGAACAATCGCCCGATCTCGTGCTGCTCGACATCATGATGCCGGGAGAGGATGGGCTTTCGCTCTGCCGACACCTTGTCGAAACGCATGGCGTCCCGGTCATCCTGTTGACGGCACGCGGCGAACCGACCGACCGTATCGTGGGCCTCGAGATCGGGGCCGATGACTATGTGACGAAACCCTTCGAACCGCGCGAGCTGGTGGCGCGCATTCGCTCCGTCCTGCGACGCGCGGCGAGGGGCAACGGAAGGGAACTTGCAACCGATGCCGAGGACAGCGCCTATGCCTTCGAAGGATGGACGCTGGATCCGCTCAAGCGCCGCCTGACCGATCCCGAAGGCGCGGTGGTCAGCATCTCGACCGCAGAGTTCCGGATGTTGCGCGCCTTTCTCGACCATCCGAAACAGGTGCTCGACCGGGACCGCCTGCTCGACATGGTGCAGGGGCGCGAGGCAAACCTGTTCGACCGCGCGGTGGACAACCAGATCAGCCGCCTACGCCGCAAGATCGAGGTTGATCGCAGCGATCCGCAATTCATCCAGACGGTGCGGGGCGGTGGCTACCGGTTCGGAGCCACGGTCGAACGGGTCCGAACAGGATGACCCAGCACCACTCGGGCCGCTTCCATCTTTGGCCGCAAAGCCTGCGCGGGCAGGTCCTGCTCGGCGCGGCGCTGGCACTGTTGCTGGCGCAGGCGATTTCGGCGGTCCTGCTGCTGGGCGCGGCGGACAATCGGCGCGAAGAGATAGTGCTGACCAATCTCGCCTTCCGGCTGGCGGCAGAACCCCGGACATATTCCCGCGCAGACAACGGCCAATTCACACGGCGCGGTCCGGACCGCGGGGGAGGCCGTGGGGGGCGTTTTCGCACGCGGACGACGGATGAGCTTCCACCGCGCCTGGCCGCTCTGATGGATCGGGAACGGTCGGAAACGCTGCGCCAGATGCTGGCGGCACAGGGCATAGATGCGCACCGGGTGGCCATGGCTATCGTACCATTGGCGGACGATCCGCGCGCCATGCGCCGTGCGCAACAGCGGCTGGAGCAAAATGGGGGCAGGTTCGCCGGTGCCCGGCCGCGCGACAGGATCGCGAATGCGCAGGTCGCTATCGGCGCGCTACAGCTTGCAGATGGCGGACCATGGCGCGTCACCCGCGTGTTCGTCGCCCCGCGCCAGGCAGGGGTCACCCGGACCATCATCATCCAGACGGCGGTGCTGTTTGCGGTTCTGCTTGCGCTCCTGGCTCTGTTGCTGGGGAGGATCACACGTCCGCTCGCGCGATTGACCAGCCACGTTCAGAAGGTCGGCAAACCCGGTGCGCCGCCGGAACCGCTCGCTGCAGAAGGCCCGCGCGATATTGCCGATCTGATTGCGGCGCAAACCGCGATGGAAGCTCGCATCGCCGCGATGCTGGATGAAAAGGACGTGATGCTGGGCGCGATCGGCCACGATCTGAAAACTCCGCTGGCCGCATTGCGGGTCCGGATCGAAAGCGTGACGGACGAGGCGCAACGCAGCAGAATGGCCGACGGGATCGACGATATCGCCCGCTCGCTCGACGATATTCTTACGCTCAGCCGGGTGGGCAAGGCGAGTACGCTACCGGAAATGGCCGATCTGCGCGCCCTTGCGGCCGGTGTGGTGGAGGAATTCGAGGATATGGGCAGCACGGTCGAACTGGCGGAGGGAAGCCGGGTCACGGCACCGGTTCACATAAGCTGGATGCGCCGTGCGTTGCGCAATTTAGTGTCCAACGCCCTGCGCTATGGCGGGGATGAGCCGCCGCTGGTCACCGTCACGCAGTCGGATGGTCATACGATTCTGCGTGTGGAGGATAACGGGCCCGGCATTCCGGAGGACCGGATCGAGGATATGCTGCAACCCTTCACGCGAGGCGAGGCAAGCCGCAACCGCGCCACAGGCGGTGCGGGACTCGGCCTGACGCTGGCCCGCGCGATTGCCCAGGAACATGGCGGCGAATTGCTGCTGACCAATCGCAAAGGCAGCGGCTTGCGAGCGGAGATACGCTTGCCGACACAGCCGTCAAAGCGGGATGCGCCGCTCTTCTAACGCATCAAGCCGCCAATCAGGTTGCGCACAAACCGGCCCGCTGTCGCGCCGCCAAGGCTGGTCGCGATGGTGCCTGCGGCCGACGTGGCAGCGCTGCGGGTCGGGTTGGCTCGCGATTTGCGGCCCATGATCTTGGCGGCAAGAATGCTGGCAGCACTCGATGCGGCGGCGCCTGCTGCGGCTTTGCCGGCCTTTTCCCACAACGTCTTGGTCTTGCGGGGTTTCTTGCGGACTTCCTCCTCGCCTTTTTCCTCGACCTCCTGCGCGGTTTCAGCGGCGTCGGCGGCTTTGGCGAGCAGAACTTCTTCCGCACTTTCGCGGTCCACCGCCGTGTCATACTTGCCTTCGACCGGGCTGATCGATTTGATGATGGCGCGTTCTTTCGCCGTAACCGGGCCGAGGCGGCTACGCGGCGGCTTGATCAAAGTGCGCTGCACCACCGACGGCGCACCGTCCTCCATCAACATGCTGACCAGCGCCTCGCCCACTCGCAGCTGCGTGATGGCTTCTTCAACGTCGAGGTTTTCGTTGATGCGGAAGGTGTTGGCAGCGGCGCGGATCGCTTTCTTGTCGCGCGGAGTGAAAGCGCGCAGCGCGTGCTGCACACGGTTGCCCAGCTGACCGGCGATTTCTTCGGGGATATCGATCGGGTTCTGCGTTACGAAAAACACGCCCACGCCCTTGGACCGAATCAGGCGCACTACTTGTTCGATCTTATCCTCCAGCGCCTTGGGTGCATCGTCGAACAACAAATGCGCTTCGTCGAAGAAGAATACGAGTTTCGGTTTTTCCGGATCGCCGACTTCGGGCAGCGTTTCGAACAGTTCCGCCAGCAGCCACAACAGGAATGTCGCATACAGTTTCGGGCTGCGCATCAGCCGGTCTGCGGCGAGGATGTTGATTGTGCCGCGGCCCTGTTCGTCGGTGGTGAAAAAGTCGTCGATCTCCAGCGCCGGTTCGCCGAAGAACATGTCCGCGCCCTGGCTTTCGAAACTGAGCAATTGCCGCTGGATCGCACCCACCGATTGCCGGCTGACATTGCCGTACGTTCCGCTTAGCTCCTTGTTGTTCTCCGACGCCCAGGCGAGCACCGATTGCAGATCGCCGAAGTCGAGCAACAGCAGCCCGTGATCGTCTGCATGACGGAAGATAATTTGCAGCACGCCTTCCTGCGTGTCGTTCAGGTCCAGCAGGCGGGCCAGCAATAACGGCCCCATTTCGGAAACCGTAGTGCGGATGGGGTGGCCCTGTTCGCCATACAAATCCCAGAACACCGCCGGATTATCGGAATAGGCGTATTTCTCCATGCCAAGCTTGGCTGCGCGTTCTTCCAGCGTGTCCGCATGTTTGAACGTGGGCGAGCCGGGCATTGACACGCCCGACAGATCGCCCTTCACATCAGCGACGAACACCGGGACGCCATTGGCGGAGAAGCTTTCCGCCATGCCCTGCAGGGTCACGGTCTTACCGGTGCCCGTTGCGCCCGCGATCAGACCGTGGCGGTTGGCGCGGCTGAGGTCGAGATACTGCTTCTCGCCATTTTCCGCCTGCCCCAGAAATATGCTGCCTGCCTTCTGGTTCATTCCCATGCCCGCGCTTCCCCTCGGTGTTCCATTTTGCGTAGGCCGCTCTATGGCAGGCGATATGGCGAAGCGACAGCCCTTCCTCCTGCTCGACGATGCGCGCGAAAACGGCGCGGCGGACGCACATTTGTTTTCGGGACCGCGTGAGATGTTCATTGCGCGCCGGGCAGACGAGGTTGCAGGCGTACTGACCGCCGCGGACGACGCACGCCGGACGCAGGGTGGGACGCTGGCAGGCATCATTGCCTATGAAGCGGGGCTGGCTCTCGAACCACGCCTGTCATCCCTGGCAGATGATCGTACCGGCGCGGCGGGGCCGCTGGTATGGCTGGGCCTGTTCTATGACGTTACGATAATTCCCGCTGGCGAAGTCGATGGATGGCTGGCTGCGCAGGATTCGGGCGAGAGCGGTTCGGGCAGCTCGTCGCTGGGTCCGCTTGGCCCCCAAATTTCACCCGGCGCGTATCTGGAAAAATTCGCGGCAATGCAGGAGGCGATCCGGGCGGGCGATATCTACCAGGCCAATCTGACATTCCCGCTGGCAGGCAGCTTCACGGGCGATCCGGTGGCGCTTTACCGGGCGCTGCGGCAGGATGCGAAAGCCGGATATGGCGGGCTGTTGTTCGATGGATCGCATTGGCTCGCCAGCCTGTCGCCCGAACTGTTCTTCACGCACGACCGGTCCGCCGTGAAGGTGAAGCCGATGAAGGGCACCCGGCCGCGCGGGCGCGATGCCGCGGAGGATGCCGCGCTTGCCGAGGATCTCGCCGGATCGGTCAAG
Organism: Alteripontixanthobacter maritimus; assembly: GCF_003340475.1. Lineage (NCBI taxonomy): Bacteria > Pseudomonadati > Pseudomonadota > Alphaproteobacteria > Sphingomonadales > Erythrobacteraceae > Alteripontixanthobacter > Alteripontixanthobacter maritimus. The sequence continues at coordinate 185,873 of NZ_QBKA01000002.1, forward strand.
GACAAGGCGGAAAACCTGATGATCGTGGACCTGATGCGCAACGATCTGTCGCGTGTGGCGCAGCCCGGATCGGTGCGGGTGGACGCGCCGTTCGCCGTCGAAAGCTACCCCACCGTGCACCAGATGGTCAGCACGGTGCGCGCCACTTTGGCAGACGGCAAGACTGCAATGGACCTGGTGCGCGCGATCTTCCCGTGCGGATCGATTACCGGCGCGCCGAAAATCCGCGCGATGGAACTCATCAGCGCGATCGAGCGCGATGCGCGGGGAGCCTATTGCGGTGCGATGGGCCGGATCGGCGTCGACGGCAGCGCGGCCTTCAACGTGGCTATCCGCACGCTGCGCCTGACTGAGATCGAGAACGGTCGCGGCGATGCCGTGCTGGGTGTCGGCAGCGCGATCGTGGCCGACAGCGATCCGATGGACGAATGGCGCGAATGCATCCTAAAAGGCGGTTTTGCGCGCGCCAGTTCAGCGCGCGGCAGTTCAGTGCGGGCCAGCGTGGCCGGGTTCGACCTTATCGAGACGATGCGGTTCGAGCCTGAAACAGGTATTCCGCTGCTGGAACTGCATCTGGAACGGATGAAGGCGAGCGCCATCGAGCTTGGCTTCAGCTTCGACCGGCACGCGGCGCGCAACCAGATTCAGGCGCTGTGCTTCGATCACGACGCATCTGCAAAATTGCGCCTGCAACTGGCGCGCAGTGGCCATATCGCGCTGGAACTGGCGTCTTTGCCGGCGGAGTCCGCTGTACCGCTACCTTGCATCGCGCTTCCTCTGCCGGTCGGGCCGGGCGATTGGCGGCTGCGTCACAAGACCACCGACCGGGAATTCTACGAGGACGCACGCGAAATTGCGGCAGAAGCCGGTGCGGACGAGGCCCTGTTCGTCCTTCCCGACGGCTCCCTGACGGAGGGCGCATGGTCCAGCATCTTTGTAGAGCGCGATGGGGCGTTGCTAACGCCGCCTGCCGCTTCCGGCCTATTGCCCGGTGTCTTGCGGCGATCCCTTATGGAACAAGGCCGCGCGACCGAAGCGCGGCTTACTCTTGACGATCTGGCTGACGGATTCAGCCTTGGCAACGCGGTGCGCGGCCTGATGAAAGCGAAACTCCTGCCATGATCCAAGTCGGCGATATCCCTATTCTGTTCGAAGATGCCGAGGCACTTGTGATCGACAAGCCTGCAGGTGTCTCGGTCGATCGGCCGCGCAAGGGCGGGCCGTGCCTCGAAGATCACTGGGAGCACTTGAAGCTGGGTTTCCAGCGGCCGCCTTCCGCAGTCCACCGGCTGGATACCGATACCACCGGCTGCCTGCTGCTGGCGCGCAATCCCAAGGCGCTGAAACGCTTAGCCCGCGCGTTCGAGGAACGGCTGGTGGAAAAACGCTATCTCGGCGTGGTCGCCGGGCCGCTGACACAAGACGAAGGCACCATCGAATTAAGCCTTGCCAAGATCAGCAGCGCAGAGAAAGGCTGGCGCATGATTGCGGCGCGCAAGGGCAAGCCGTCCGTCACACATTGGCGCGTGGTCGAGCGGCTGGAAGGTAGGACGCTGGTTGAATTCCGCCCCGAAACCGGGCGCACCCACCAGATCCGTATCCATGCCGAGGCCGGGCTTGGCTTCCCGCTGCTGGGCGATCCGATCTACGGTCCCGAAAAGGGTCGCGGCAAAGGCGCGCCGCGCACCATGCTGCACGCCGCCGGACTGGTCGTGCCACGCGAGAAGAAAGATTTGATCCAGGCCGCTGCCCCCATGCCGAAAGATTTCCTCGCGCTGGGCTTCGCCGATCCCGGCGAGTCTGCAGAGCGCGTGCCGGAAGCCCATGATGGCTGACCTGATCGACCGGGCGCACGCGCTGGCGGAAGAGAGCTTTATCGCGTCCTCCGGCCCGGGCGGGCAGAATGTGAACAAGGTGGCGACCGCGGTGCAGTTGCGCGTCAACGCCTATGCGCTGCGGCTAGCCCCGGCGGTGTTCAACAGGCTAAAAATTCTCGCTGGAAGCCGGATGACACAGGCCGGTGACATCGTGCTGACCGCGCGCAATTACCGCACGCAGGAAGCCAACCGCACGGATGCGCGCAACCGGCTGGCGGAACTGCTGAACGAAGCGCTGAAACAACCCAAGACACGAGCCAAAACGCGGGTGAACCGCATCGGCAAGGTCAAGCGGCTAAAGGGCAAGAAGGCCCGCGGGGACCTAAAAACGAAGCGCGGCAAGGTGGAATGGTAGATGACCACCGGGCCGCAGCATGTTTGCTGCGGCCCGCACCCTTTTTACCCTTCGTGCACCGTTTTCGTGACCATGCAGGCCATCACGCCTTCCGGCCCGTCTTCGCTGCCATAGCCAGACCATTTGACGCCGCCGAACGGCGCGTCGACCGCGCTTAAACCCGCACTGTTGATGCCCAACATTCCGGTTTCGATGCGGTCCGCCAGACGGCGGCGGCGGGCGACGTCGTTGCTCCAGGCATAAGCGGCCAGGCCGTATGGCAGGCGGTTGGCTTCCGCGATCATCTCGTCTTCCCCAGCATAGCGGTTGATCAGCGCGATGGGGCCGAACGGTTCCTCATTCATGATGTCGGCCTCCAAAGGCACATCGCTCAATACGGTCGGCGCAAAGAAGAACCCCTGATTGCCGATCCGCTCTCCGCCCGTATGCAGTGTGGCGCCCTTGTCGGCCGCGTCGCTAACCATTCCGCCGATCTGGTCGGGGCGGCGCGGGTTGGCCATCGGGCCCATCTGCGTGCCGTCTTCCAGCCCGTTACCGACCTTAATCGCCTTGGCCCGTTCCACGAAGCCGTCGCGAAATTCCTCGAACACGGAATCCTCGACCAGGAAGCGCGTCGGGCTAATGCAGACTTGCCCGGCATTGCGAAACTTGGTCGCTGCCATGGTGTCGAGCGCCTTGTCGATATCAGCTTCGGCAAATACCAGTACCGGCGCATGACCGCCCAGTTCCATGGTGACGCGCTTCATGTCCTCCGCCGCCAGCTTGGCCAAATGCTTGCCCACAGGGGTGGAACCGGTGAAGGTGATCTTGCGGATGACCGGGCTGTCGATCAGATGGCGGCTGACCATATCGGGGTCGCCGAACACGCACTGCACCACATTTCCGGGCACACCAGCATCGAGGAATGCCTGAACCAGCGCTAGCGCACTGGCCGGCGTTTCTTCGGAAGGCTTCACGATTACGGAACAGCCAGCAGCGATTCCGCCGCCGATCTTGCGCACGACATTGATGATGGGGAAGTTCCACGGCGCAAACCCGGCAATCGGCCCGACGGGTTCGTATCGGACTTCGGCACGCGCCCCTTCTGGCCGAACCAGCAACCGGCCGTAAAGCCGCTGGCATTCACCGGCGTAAAACTCCAGCAGCATCGCGGTGTACATCACCTCACCCTTGGCTTCCGCCAGCGGTTTGCCCTGTTCGCGGGTGAGCGAGTGGGCGATGTCTGCGGCGCGCTCTTTCAGCAGGGCAGCCGCTTTCATAATAATGCCAGCGCGTTTGGCCGCCGGTGTGGCGCGCCATGTCTTGAACCCTTCGTCGGCGGCTTGCAGCGCGCGGTCCAGATCGTCCGCCGTCGCCTTGGGCAAATGGCCCAGCGAAGCACCTGTGGCCGGGTCCAGCACGTCGAACGTTTCGCGCCCGCCGCCTGTCACCTGCTCGCCAGCGATGAGATTATGGAGTGCGGGGTAATCGGTCATGGCGGTTTCTCCGGGCAAAGCAGATGCAACAACGATTGCTGTCATGGTTTGCGGCGTTGAAGGCAGGGGCGGGCGCGCGTCAAGCATGGCGGGTTCATATTTCCTGCGCTACAGCTTTTGCCATGCTCACATCTATTTTTGCTGCCGCCTTACTCCCCCTTGCCATGCAGACGGCCGATACCGCTGCGCCTCCGCCGGCTATGCAGGCCGAACCGGTGCGTCCGCGATTGTCGCTGGAGGAGCAGACCGCCCTGCGATGCTCGGTGGCGCTGGCGATGGTGGCGCAGAAGCAGGGTGCGGGCCAAACCCCGGGCGACGAGAACGGGCCCTATCCGAAGATCGGACCTGCGGGCCGCGAATTTTTCGTCCGTAATCTGGCCGGTGTGATGGATAGCGCAGAATATTCGCGCGTCTGGATCATGGCCGCAGTAGAAGAAGAACGCATTGCGCTCGAGGCCGATGGCGGGCTGGAAGCGATCATGCCGACCTGTCTGATGCTCCTCGACGCGTCGGGCCTTTAGTCCGGATCGCATAGCGGCACCGATGGCGCTGGATTCGCCGCCGCGCCTGTTGCATGAGGCGCATCATGTGGCGCCTCTTTCATTTTCCGCTCTGCCCGTTCAGCCGCAAGGTTCGCCTGCTGCTGAGCGAAAAGGGCGTGCCTTATGAATTGCAGCGCGTCGAACCGTGGAGCGCGGGCGACGAATTCTACGCCCTCAATCCGGCAGGCCGCACCCCGGTGCTGCACGATGCGGAAAAGAACCGCACACTGTGCGACAGCCGCGCGATCTGCGAATATTTCGAAGAAACGGTCGAACAGGCGCCGATGATTAACGGCACAGCGGTCAATCGGGCGGAAATCCGCCGCCTGACTGCATTGTTTGATGAGAACTTCTATGGCGATGTGACGGCTCCGCTCATGCACGAGCGCATGAAGAAGCGCCTGTTCCTGCGCGAACCGCCCAATTCCGGCATTCTGCGCGAAGCGATGAAGAATGCGCACGCACATCTCGACTATATTGACTGGCTGATCGATACGCGCGCCTGGCTGGCTGGACCCACGAAAAGCATGGCCGATCTTGCAGCCGCTGCACAGATTTCGGTCGCCGATTACCTCGGCGGGATCGACTGGGCGGGTCACGAACAGAGCCGCGATTGGTATTTCACCTTCAAATGCCGCCCCAGTTTCCGGCCCCTGCTGGCGGAAAAGATGGAAGGTATCCATCCGCCTGCCCATTACGCGCAGCTTGATGTGGATTGATAGCGCCTGATTGATAGCTGGCACCAAATGCCCATATCCTTCCCCAACGAAGGAGATTTCCATGACCAACAAGATGACCCTGACCGACGCGGAATGGCGCGAAAAACTGTCGCCTGAACAGTATCAGGTGCTGCGTGAAGGTGGGACGGAGCGTGCCTTCACGGGAAAATACGACAAGAACAAGCAGGACGGCGAATATTTGTGCGCCGCCTGCGGCACCAAGGTGTTCGACAGCAGCGATAAATATGACAGCGGGTCAGGCTGGCCGAGCTTCACCTCCCCGGCGCAAGGCGATGCGATCGAGGAGGAACGCGATACGTCCCACGGGATGGTCCGCACCGAAGTGAAATGCGCGGTGTGCGAAGGGCATCTAGGCCATCTGTTTCCCGATGGCCCGCAGCCGACCGGCTTGCGTTATTGTATCAACAGCGCGGCGCTGGATTTCGAACCGGAAGGCTGATCGACCGGCCGAGCCGATGACGTGAGACTCCGGCAGACAGGCAATTGGCTGTTTGCCGTTCACGGTTAGTTATGTAATCCCTATGCACGGTCCATCGTGCGCATTCCGATGGGGGATTGCAGCAACACATACGGGGTCAGACGAGCCAGATGAGCCAGCGCGGAAGTCGCCGCCGCAAGTCGGAAAGGCGCAGGAAAGCGGAAAACGCCGCGGCGGAAAAACCGCGTTCCGCCTTTTCCCGCTGGACGAGGCGGTTGGTGTTTTTCGGGTTCGGCACCGTGCTGCTCGGCGCGCTGTTTGTCGCGGTGGCGGTTGGCTTCGCTGCGCGTTCGCTGCCCAGCTACTACGCACTGAAAGCGCAGAGCAACGAACAGACCATCGTGGTGCGCGCACGCGACGGCACCGAGATCGTGGAACTGGGTCCGAGCTACGGCAAATGGCTGGATTCCAGCGAAATCCCGGCGGTTATGAAGGACGCGATGATCGCGGTGGAAGACCGCCGGTTTCATTCGCATTTCGGCGTCGATGTGCTGGGGCTGGGCCGCGCGCTCTACACCTCGTTCACCGACGACCGGCGCGTGTCGGCGACGTCTACCATCACTCAGCAGCTCGCCCGCAATATCTTCCTCAATTCCAATCGCACGCTCGACCGCAAGATGCGCGAAGCGGTGCTGGCGATGGCATTGGAAAGCAAGTTTTCCAAGGAGCAGATCCTCGAACTATATCTCAACAAGGTCTATTTTGGCGGCGGCGCTTATGGGATAGACAGCGCCAGCCGCAAATTCTTCAGCCATCCTGGTACCGATCTGTCGACAGCGGAGGCGGCCATCATTGCCGGGCTGGTCAAGGCACCGAGCCGGTTCTCCCCCACCGCCGATGTCGATGCAGCGGTCGGCCGCGCGAATGTGGTGCTGCGCCTGATGCGCGAACAGGGGCGCATTTCGGCCAGCCAGGCCAATGTCGATCCGACCACCGTCAAGCTGAAGCAGGACCGCAGCCAGAACTCGGTACGCTATTTCACCGACTGGGCGATCCCGCAGCTCGATTTGCTGCTGCCTGAGACATTCGAGCCGATCGAAGTGTGGACCACGCTGGATGTGGGGATGCAGGAGGCCGCCAGCACGTCCATCAATTCCAATGTCCCCAGCGGTAGCGAAGGGGCGCTGGTCAGTCTCGACCGCGACGGCGCGGTCCTCGCCATGATCGGCGGCACGAATTACGTGACCACCAATTACAACCGCGCGTCGGACGCCGTGCGGCAGCCCGGCTCGAGCTGGAAGTTGTTCGTGTATCTGGCGGCGCTGGAGGCGGGGTACAAACCGGATGATCGGGTGGTCGATACTCCGGTAACGATCGAAGGTTGGACACCGCGCAATTCAGGCGGCGGCTATGCCGGCGATATCGATGTGCGCACGGCATTTGCCTATTCCAAGAACACGGTGGCGGCGCAGCTGGGCAACGAAGTGGGCTTCGGAACGGTCGCATCGATGGCGCGCCGGTTTGGCATCACCACGCCCATTTCCACCTATCCCGCCATGGTGCTGGGTAGCAGCGAAACGCGGCTGATCGACATGACCCGCGCCTTTGCCGGCGTGTCGGCGGGCGGCAATTCCATCACGCCTTACGGCATCGTGAAGGTCACTGCGGCGAGCGGCGATGTATTGTACGAACATGAAGACGCGCGGCAGGTGAAGCTGGTGCCGGATTACGTCGCTGCCGGTATTACCGATTTGCTCCAGACCGCAGTTGCGACCGGCACAGGCCGCGCAGCGCAGATCGGGCGGCCGGTCGCGGGCAAGACCGGCACCACCAGCAGCAACAAGGACGGCTACTTCGTGGGCTTTTCCAGCGGCATCACCACCGGCGTGTGGATGGGGCGGGACGACAATCGGAAGGTGTCGGGCCTGCAGGGCGGCCGGGCCCCGGCGCAGGCGTTCGCGGCCTATATGCGCTATGCCGTGAAAGACCGCCCAATCGAACCGTTCGACACCGATCTGAAACTGCCCGAATGGCAGCTCGAGCCTGATGACGAGTTTCTCTACGGCGATCCGGACGAGTATTACTATGTCGACGATCAGGGCAATCTGGTGGAGCCGGGCCGCAGATATGGGGAGGGCAATTCGCCTTTCGACCAGTCGGGCGAACGCCAGCCCCGCGCTCCTGTCGACCGCCCCCGCACGCCCGACATTGTGCCGGAGCCCGACCAGGCAGCCAGCGACGATTTCCTGCGGCAGGCTATTGGCGGCGGCGGTAACGCTGGCAGCGCACGTACTCGCGACAGGGCCAGTCCAGGTCCTGGAACCGGCAACCCCGGTGGAGCGGTAACCAGGCCGGCGCCGCGCGACCCACGGCTTCCGCCCGCACCGGGGCCGGCGCCCGCTCCTCGGCAAGACCCGCGCGATGCCCCGGCAACTTCGCCTTCTCAATCGGACCGGTTTCAGGCGGGGCCTGCCCGGCAGGCTCCTGCAAACTGAAACCGGCATGAATTCGGGCATCGGTTCGGGCGCCGTGATCCGCGTCACGGCCAAGCCGCACCCGGGCGGCTAGAACTTCTCCACCGCCATCGACACGATGGTCAGACAGGAGGATAATTGATGTCCATTCGCTTTACCCTTGCCGCCGCCGTGCTCGTCGCGGCCAGTTCCGCCAATGCAAGCTATTCAAGTTCCGTCGATAACGACGGGTGCTGGGATGCCAAACAACCGCGTGGCGGCAAATGCATCCGCCAGTCAGACCACAGCTGGAACAAGGACAAGATTACGGTCACGTACCGGAATGTCTGCGGTGAGCGCATCTATGCCAAGGTTTGCCATGACCAAAACGATGGCGGCAGGGATTGCGGCGCGTTCGGTATCCGGGGTAATTCGGATTACAAATACTATACGTACCGCGCGTCGGGCGATGTCAGTTACAATGCCGTTGGCTCGACGAAATCATCCTTCGATTGGGTGTGCAAGAACCGCTGGAACATGTCGGTGAAATAAGGCCACAGGACTTCGCAAATGAAAAAGGCCTCCGGCACTGGTCGTGCCGGAGGCCTTTCGATTGGTTTGAAACCCGTCCGGCTAGCGCAGACGCACCGGTACATAGACGCGTTGTCCGTTGGTACGCCGGATACGAAGCAGTACGGCTTCACGTCCATCTTTCTTGGCCGCAGCCACGACGGACTCCAGATCGGTGACGGTCGCTACATCCCGGTAATTGGCCGACAGGATGATATCGCGGCGCTGCAAACCTTTACGCGCCGCGTCCGAATTGGGATTGACCGACGCGATGGCCAAACCCTGCATATCGGTATCGACCCCAAGTTGGCGGGCAATTTGTGGTGTCAGGGGAACCAGGTTCAGTCCGAGCGACTCCTGCACCGCGTCGTCAGCCTCTGGCTGAGGCATGGCATTGTCCTCGTCGTCCTGACCGAACATCTGGGACTGGCGCATTTCCTCTTCGGATGGGCGCTTCCCGATAGTGACATTGATCCTGCGGCGGTCGCCGTTGCGGATGATAGTCATCGGAGCGGTCTGACCGGGCGCGATATTCGCCACCAGATAACCGAGCGGTTCGTCATTCGTAACCGGCTCGCCGCCGACGGCAACAATCACATCACCTTCACGCAAGCCTGCCCTCGATGCTGGCCCATCATCGATGACGTTCTGAATGAACGCACCGCCCTTTTCTTCCAGACCGAGCGAGTCGGCCAGATCATCATTGATCTGGGCAAACTCGATACCGAGATAGCCGCGCGAAATCTCCTCGCCTGCACGCAGTTTCGACACAATCGGTGCGGCCACTTCCGATGGGATGGCGAAACCGATACCGACGCTGCCACCCGATGGTGAGAAGATCGCGTTGTTGATGCCGATTACATTGCCTTGCATGTCGAACAATGGTCCGCCGGAATTACCACGGTTTATGCTGGCGTCGGTCTGGATGTACCGCTGATATGCGCCGTCACCGGTATTGCGAAGGACGGAAGATACGATCCCGCTGGTCACCGTACCACCCAGGCCGAACGGGTTGCCGATCGCGATAACCCAGTCACCGACGCGAGCCTGTGCGGAATCGCCGAATGTGACGAACGGAAAAGCACCGTTCCCGGTCACTTTCAACACCGCGAGATCGGACTGGCTGTCGGACCCAACCAATTCCGCTTCGTATTCGGTCCCGTCGGGGAGAGTCACGGTAATTTCGGTCACCGTACCGTTACGCGCCGGGCTGACGACGTGGTTGTTGGTCACCACGTAACCGTCGGCAGAGATGAAGAACCCGCTGCCGAGCGACTGACCTTCACGAATTTGCGGCTCGCCGCGCTGCTGGCCCTGTTGTCCCCGGCGACGATTGAACAGTTCGGCGAGGGGCGATCCGGCGAAGGGATTTGCCTGCACTTCGACGCGCTGGCGGGTGGAAATATTGACCACTGCCGGCTGCAATTGCTCTGTCAGATCGGCGAAGCTTTCAGGAGCGCCCGCTCGCGGGACGACCTGAGCCATGCGGCGGTCGTCGTTCTGGGCGACCTGCGCGCCTGCGGGATATCCGGTGCTGAGGGAAATTGCGGCGCCGCCCATCAGCAATGCCGATGTCAGTCCATATACATAACGCACTGGCTTCACGTCCTCTCGTTCCTTTTTGTTCGGGCGGGCCGTAAGGGGCCCACATTGTAAACTATCCCTCGAATTGCCGTATCATGGCTTTGGCGGGTGAACCGGCTTTGAACACTTACGTCCACCGCCTGTCCCCGATCGACCATCGTACATGCTAGACCGATTAGCGACTTCCCCGGAACTGGCGCAGATACTCGTTGTCGGGCGACATGATGATGCTAGATTCGCCTTCCGCGCCTTTGGCGAAAGTCGCATCGTAACTCTGCATGGCGCGGTAGAAGTCGTAGAAGCCGGGATCCTTCCCATAGCTTTCGGCATACATGCGCGCCGCTTCCGCATCGGCATCCGCGCGAATAATCCGGGCGTTGCGGCCACCGGTCGCACGTATGGTGCGAGCCTCGCGCTCACGGTCAGTACGCATCCGGTTGAAGGCGGATTGCAGCGGCGTGCCTTCGGGAAGGTCGGTGCGCTTCACTCGCACGTCGATGACCTGCGCACCGTACTGGCGGGCTTCCTTGTCAAGATTGTCGCGAATATTGCGCATGGCATTGCCGCGCTCGGCCGTTAGCATGGCGGCAAAGGTGCGCCGGCCGAGTTCCTGCCGCAGCACGGAGTTCAGGATCGGTTCCAGCTGGTTGCGCACGCCTTCGGTATCGCCTGCGGTTTCCACCATCAGCACAGGATCAATGATGCGGAAGCGGGCATAGGCGTCGACCTGCAAACGCTGCTGGTCGTTCGACAAGACCTGTTCGTTTTCCATCGCCAGGTTCAGAACGCGTTTGTCCACCATCTGAACGCGTTCGATCAGCGGGATACGCCCCACGATGCCAGCGCCTGTGTCGCCGAAGTTCTGGTCCGGTTCAAACCGGTTGGCCACACGTACCGGCTCACCTGTGCGGATGACCACGGCCTGCTGCGTCTCGGGCACGACCACGATGCTGGAAAGCGCAATCATGGCCAGCACGATGGCGGCAATGATCGGCAGCTTGTAGGAATTCCAGAGGTTTTCCATGTCAGCGGCTCCCTTCGGTAGTCGCGGGTGCCGGGGTGGCGGCTGCGGCCGCATTACGCCCCGCCTGCGTACGCTTCTGGATTTCCGGCAGTGGCAGGTAAGTCTGTACCCCATCGGTTTCGACGATGGTTTTGTCCGTCTGGCTCAGCACACGTTCCATGGTTTCGTAATAGAGCCGGCGGCGAGTAACCTCGGGCGCGCGGCGATACTCTTCGTAGACCCGATCGAACGCGCCGGTCTCACCCTGCGCCGTTTGAAGGATCTGCTGCGCTGTACCGCGCGCAGTGTTTATGGCGGCGTTGGCGTCCTGTTCCGCCACCGATACGTCCTTGAACGCCTCGTTCACTTCGGCGGGTGGATCGGTCTTGTCGATCTCCACACCCTGCACGGCCACACCGCTGCGATAGGCGTCGAGGATGGCCTGCATACGCGTCCGAACCCGGGCCTCAATTTCTGCGCGGCCTGCACCGGAGAATGTGTCGTCCAGCGTCTTTTCCGCGACCGAAGCGCGCATCGCCGCCTCGGCCACTTCGCGGATCGTGTCTTCGGGGCTGGCGAGCTGGAACTGGAACTGCTTCAGGTCCTTGATATTCCAACGAATGATGTAGGAAAGATCGACCAGGTTCTGGTCACCGGTCAAGATGAGCTTTTGCTGACCATTATCGGGGATTCGTTCCGACCGGATGGTGCTGACGGGAACCACGTTCACCGACTGGAATGGCCATGGGAAGGTAAACTTCAAACCTGGATCGAGAGTCCGGCTGTAGGCACCGAACGTGGTGACCACGCCTTTTTCCTTCGGCCCGATCTGATGCGCCATGGTCATGCCGAGGAAGACAATGGCAATCGCGCCGATAGCCAGCGGAAACCAGCTCTTCCCGCCGGGCCGTTCGGGCATCCGGAAGCCTGTACCACCGCCGGACCCGCCACCAGGCGCGCCGCGGCGTGGACCTTCGGGCCCGCGGTTCTTGAAAATGTCTTCGATACTTGCGCTGCGACGCGGCGGGGTGCCATCCGACCCCTTGCCGCCGCCGGGAAGCCACGGGTTGCGCGGGCCGCCGCCCGTATCGCCGCTGCCAGCATTCCCGCCGCCTGTATCTCCGCCACCGGAATCGCTGTCAGAGCCGCTACCGGATGAACCACCCGATTTACCGCCACCCCAAGGATTCTTGCCTGCCATCGCAAGGCCGAAACGCTTCTGAAACCCGCCCATAATGTTCATAGGTTCTTTTATAGGGATAGCCCGCGTGGAAAAACAGGGGGTGAGGGCGGACAATTTGCTGCTAGGGCTCCCGGCGATGACCGCACCGACCGACCGTGAGCCAGACACTGCCGCCGAACCGGCTGGCGACAGCCGATCCCTGACCGACCGCTTGCCGTCCGAACTGGCCGGGCGCGTCCAGTCGGCGCGGCTTGCAGGCGGCGTCGCCACCATCGTTTTCGACGCAAGCGGCGTTGCGGCAGACAAGCGCGGCCAGCTGGAGACCGCGATCCGCGACATGCTGGGCGAGGTGGACGGCGTGGCCGAAGTGCGCGTGGCCATGACGGCGGACCGTGCGCCGGATGCTTCTTCTGACGAGACGGCGGTTCCGGCTGCGGCGAAACCCAAACGCACCATGATCGCAATCGGTTCTGGTAAGGGCGGCGTGGGCAAATCGACGCTGACCAGCAATCTGGCTGTGGCGCTGGCGAGGCGCGGCGTGAAAGTGGGCGTGGTCGATGCCGATATTTATGGGCCCAGCCAGCCGACCTTGCTGGCAACGAAGGACGCAAAACCGGTGGCCAGGGGCAAGCAATTGCAGCCCGTCACCAGTCCGCACGGTGTGACGCTACTGTCGATGGGTCACCTGGTCGCCGCCGACAAGGCAATCGCTTGGCGCGGCCCGATGGCAGGCAATGCGCTGGCGCAATTGATCGAAGCCGACTGGGGCGAGGCCGAGCTGTTATTGGTCGACCTGCCGCCCGGCACTGGCGATGTGCAGCTTTCCATGCTGCAACGCTTCAAACCGGATGGCGCGGTGATCGTCTCGACCCCGCAGGACCTCGCCTTGATCGACGCGAAACGCGCGATGCAGCTGTTCGAAACAGGCGGCGTGCCGATGCTGGGCATGGTAGAGAATATGGCTGGTTACGAATGCCCGCATTGCCACGAGATCAGCGACCCGTTCGGGCGCGGCGGAGCGGAAGATGCGGCGCGCGAAAGCGGGCTCGACATGCTGGGCCGCGTACCGCTGGCGATCGAAATACGCGAGGCTGGCGATGCCGGCGTGCCGCCCGCCCTCAGTGACGGACCGCAGGGCCTGGCCTTCGCTGCCATTGCCGATGCGCTGGCGGCGAAGCTGGGCCTGGAACCTGTCCGGGAAACCGCCCCCTAATGGGCGTTACCCGCCGCGGCGTGCTGGTGGGCGCGGCCCTTGGCGGTGGGTTGCTGGCCGCGTGGGGGCTTGCCCCACGTAATTTCTCCACCCCGCTGACGCCCGGCCGGGGCGAGCAGGCTTTTGGCGCATGGCTGACGATCGGCGATGACGGGGTAGTGACGGTTGCCGTTCCGCAGCTGGAAATGGGGCAGGGCGTCACCACCATCCTGCCGCAGATCATCGCCACCGAACTGGGCGCCGACTGGCGGCAGATAGCGGTCGAGCCTGCGCCTGTCAGCGGAGCCTATGCCAACATCCCGATGGCCGCGAAATGGGCTCCGCTATGGTTGCCCGGCAGTGCATCGATGTTGCGCGACATGACGCAGGATTCCTGGCTCGCAAGCCGCTACGCGCAAGAAACCCGCTTCACTGCGACGGCCGGCGGTTCCACGCTGGAGGCCTACGAGTTGCCATGCCGGGAAGCGGCAGCGGCCGCGCGCATGATGCTGACCGAAGAAGCAGCCGCGCGCTGGAATGTCGATCCGCTTGCCTGCACGGTCGCGGACGGGTTCGTACGCCACGACCGGCAGCAGGCCAGCTTCGCCGAACTGGCGGACGATGCCGCACAGCGGGACCTACCCGATCCGCTGGTGCTGCGCGCGGAACCGGCGGGGGAGACCGTGCTGCCCGGCATTGGCGAGGATACTTTGACATTCCCGCGCCTCGATCTGCCGTCCAAGGTCGATGGCAGCATGTTGTTTGCAGGGGATGTGCGGCTGCCCGATATGACTTATGCGGCGATCCGTCATGCGCCTGCCGGAACTGCTTCGCTCGGCCGTTTCAGAACCGCTGCCGTCAAGGACATGGCAGGGCTGATCAAGATCGTGGAAGGCAAGGACTGGCTGGCCGCGATTGCCGAAACAAGCTGGCTGGCGGAACGCGCGCTGGCCCACCTTGCGCCAGTATTCCGGGCAGAAGATCGTGCTGACAGCCTTGTGATAGAGGCGGCGCTGGATGAAGGCGTGCGGCGCGGAAAATCCGCAGTCGTGGCGCGGTCCGGTGACGCGGAGGCCAGCTTCTACGACCCCGATTTCGCATTACGATACGATATTGCGCCGGCGCTCCATGCCACGCTCGAAACTACCACCGCCACGGCACGCTTGAAGGACGGGCGGCTGGAATTATGGGTGGCGGCGCAGGCACCCGAGCGCGCGCGGGAAGCGGCGGCGAAGGCAGTGGGTGTCAGGCTGTCCGATACAGTGCTCTACCCTATGCCCGCAGGCGGCAGTTTCGACCGGCGGCTGGAGCATGGCCATGCGATCGAGGCGGCCTTGCTGGCGCGCGAAATGGAGGGGCGGCCCGTCCAGCTTACATGGTCGCGCTGGCAGGAACATCTGGCAGGCTATCCGCGCACTCCGGCAGCTGCCGTGGTCACCGCCAAGCTGACCAGCGATGGCACGTTGCGGACGATGAAGACGCGGATCGCTGCGCCGCCTGCCATGCTGGAATTCGGCCACCGCCTGTTCGGCAATCTGACGCCCGCCGCTGCACGCCGCGAAAGCGTCGGCAAGCCCGATCCGCTGGCGCTGGAGGGCGCGCTGCCACCCTATAATCTCCCCGCCGCCGCCGTCGAACATGCGCCCGTCGATATCGGCCTGCCGGTCGCACCGATGCGCGGGCAGGGGCATGGTATCACCGCCTTCATCACCGAAAGCTTCATCGATGAAGTGGCGACGAGGGCGGGGCGCGAACCGCTATCCTACCGCATCGCCATGCTCGGCGGCGATCCGCGCATGGTGGAATGCCTCCAGCGTGCGGCGCGCATCGCTCAATGGGGCGGCGGAGGGGACCGCAGCGGACAAGGGCTCGCCTGCCACCGCATGGGCGATACCGAAAGCGGTGGGCGTATTGCCTGTATTGCCACCGCGAGGCCGGATAGCGGGGGCGAGGATGGCGGAGCGAGCGGCGGCGTGCGCGTGACCAGCCTCCACGCAGCGGTCGATATCGGGCGCATCGTCAATCTCGATATTGCGCGCCAGCAGATCGAAGGCGGCCTGATTTACGGGCTGGGGCTGGCGGTCGGGAGCGCAACCGGGTACCGGCAGGGCTTGCCCACGGCGCGATCACTGGCCGATCTCGACCTGCCGACTTTGGCCAGTTCGCCCGATATCACGGTGGAGTTTGTCGCATCCGACGAGGCTCCGTTCGATCCCGGTGAACTAGGCGCGGTCATCGCCGCGCCTGCCATCGCCAACGCCCTGTTTTCCGCCACTGGCCTGCGCCTGCGCCGCCTGCCGCTACTTTCAGAAGGCCTATGACCCACCAACCGCAACAGCTCCCCGCCGATCATCCGCCCGTGAACAGCGGGAACATCGCCGTCCTGCTCGTCAATCTGGGTACGCCCGATGCGCCCGATACGAAATCGGTGAAACGCTATCTGGCGGAGTTTCTGTCCGACCGGCGGGTGGTGGAAATCCCGCCGATCGCCTGGCAACCGATCCTGCGCGGTATCATCCTCAACACCCGCCCGAAGAAGAGCGCGCATGCCTATAGCCAGGTCTGGACCGAGGACGGTTCACCGTTGGCCGCGATTACCCGCGCGCAGGCGGAAAAGCTGCAACCGATGCTGGGCGCCCCAGAAACAGGGGGCGTAAAGGTGGACTGGGCCATGCGGTACGGCAATCCGTCGATCCAGAGCCGGATCGAGGCGCTAATGGCCGATGGGTGCGAGCGTATCTTGCTCGCTCCGCTCTACCCGCAATATTCGGGCGCGACGACCGCGACGGTGGTGGACAAGGCCGCTGAAACGCTGGGCAAGATGCGCTGGCAGGCCAGCCTGCGCACCCTGCCGCCCTATCACGACGACCCCGCCTATATCGGTGCGCTGGCAAGCGATTTGGGCGCGCAGCTGGACGCGCTGGATTTTACCCCCGAAGTGCTGTTGCTGAGCTTCCACGGTATGCCGCAGCGCACGCTGGAACTGGGCGATCCCTATCACTGCCATTGCCGTAAGACGGCGCGCCTGCTGGAAGACAGGCTAGCGCGGCCGGACCTGCGCATCCTCATCACGTTCCAGTCGCGCTTCGGCCCGGCGAAATGGCTTGAGCCTGCGACCGACACAACCATCGGGCTGGAAGCGGATGCGGGGACCAAGCGCATGGCGGTCGCAACGCCGGGATTCTCCGCCGATTGCCTCGAAACGCTGGAGGAAATCGCGATCCAGGGGCGCGAGCAGTTCCTTGACGCGGGCGGCGAACATTTCGCCACGCTCGCCTGCCTCAACGACCGCCCCGAAGGCATGGCCATGCTGGAAACGATCGTCCGGCGCGAGCTTTCGGGCTGGATTTAGCCGCGCGGCTTACTTACAACCGCCTTACTTACATCAGGGTAAGTAAGGAGTTTTACGATGGCCAGTGTCGCAGCCCCCACGCAGGATGCCCTTGCGGCGACCCGTCCCGAACACTGGTCGCAGGGGCTGCTGGACGACGATGCGCTGGCGCATATTCCGGGCGAGGCAGGCATGCCGTTCTTCGGCCATACCTTCACTCAGCTGCGCGACCCTCACACTTTCGCGCGGCGGATGTATGAAACCTATGGCCCGGTATACAAGGTCCGCAGCTTTGGCCGCTGGAACGTCGCGCTGATGGGCGCAGATGCGAACGAGCTGATGCTGTTCGACCGGGGCAAGATATTCTCCAGCAAGCAAGGCTGGGGCCCGGTGCTCGACAAGCTGTTTCCGCGCGGGCTGATGCTGATCGATTTCGACCATCACCGGGTAGATCGGCGCGCTCTGTCCATCGCGTTCAAGCCCGGCCCGATGCGGCATTATGCGGATGCGCTTAATCGCGGGATATCGAAGCAGGTGGAAGCGTGGGGAGAGGGTGCGGCCGAAACCGACATGCGCTTCTACCCGGCGATCAAGCAGCTGACGCTGGACCTCGCCGCGGAAAGTTTCATCGGCCTGCCATTCGGACCGGAAGCCGACCGCATCAACCAGGCCTTTGTCGATATGGTACAGGCCAGCGTCGCACCAATCCGCAAGCCGCTGCCCTTTACCAAGATGAAGCGCGGAGTGGACGGCCGCGCCTATCTAGTTGATTTCTTCACGGCAGAAACGCTGAAGCGGCGGGGCGCGGACGGCGAAATGGGCCAGGACATGTTCAGCCAGTTTGCCACCGCCACGCGCGAAGATGGCACGCTTCTGCCGGTGGACGAAGTGGTCGACCACATGAACTTCCTGATGATGGCGGCGCACGACACCATCACGTCGAGCGCGACCTCGCTCGTCTACCTGCTCGCCAAGAACCCCGAATGGCAGGAGAAACTGCGCGCCGAACTGATGGCGACCGTCGGCGGGGAAGGCCGCGACCTGACCTATGACGATCTCGGCAAAGTCGAACTCACGGAAATGGCTTTCAAGGAGGCGCTACGCCTCATTCCGCCGGTGCCCAGCACCCCGCGCCGTGCGCTGGAGAGCTTCGAGTTCAAGGGGTACACCATTCCCGCAGGCGCTAATGTCGGGATCAATGCGCATTTGGTGCATCACCTGGAAGAACATTGGCCTGACCCTACCAAGTTCGATCCGATGCGTTTCACGCCCGAACTGGTGAGGGCGCGCCACAAATACGCCTGGGTTCCGTTCGGCGGCGGGGCGCATATGTGTCTCGGCCTACATTTCGCGTACATGCAGACCAAAGTGCTGATGGCGCATATGCTGACCCGTTACCGCGTCGAAGTGGCCGATGGGTACGATCCCGCATGGCAGGCATGGCCAATCCCGCAACCGAAGGACGGTATGCAGATCCGGCTGGTGCGCCTCTAAGCCGGCTGGCTTAATTCAACTGAAATCGATGGCGATGCCGTTATGAACCCAATCGCCATAGCGCGTCGGGCTTAGGCCTTCGGGATCATTACGCTCTTCTTCCGGTATCGGAGCCTTGGGCGCAGGCGGCGGGTCGTTGCTCCAATGTTCGGGCTTGGTGAAGTTATCGGGGCGTTTCGTCGCGCGTTCTGTTTTCGATTGGGCCATATACCTGAAATGCGCAGGGTGGCGGTCGGTTTCAAGGGCGGGTAGGGGCGCACATGGCCAAACCATCCCTGCCTTCCGGCGATCTGTCCGCTCCCCGTTCGAATAATCCCGATTTGCCGGGGCTCCGCGCTCGCAAGGCTGTGCTGACGATGCTCGACGGCGTGCTGCGGCGCGGCGAAACGCTGGACATGGCGGAACGCGGCGCTGCCAAGGCGCTTGCCCCTGCCGACCGCGCTCTCGCCCGCGCGATAGCGAGCGAGACGCTGCGCTGGCTGGTCGATCTCGACGCGCTGATCGACAGCGCCACCCGCAAACCGTTGCAGCACGAGGCCAAGGCGCGGCAGGTGCTGCGCCTGATGCTGGCGCAATGGCTGCGGCTGGATACGCCGCCGCATGCGGTGATTGCGACCGGGCTGCCCTTGCTGACCGGAGGGCTGCGCCGGTTGGCCCACGGCGTATTCTCCACCCTGACGAAGCGTCCCGCCACATTACCCGAAGCGCCCACGCTGCCTGATGCAGTCAGAATGCGATGGGGCAACAGGGCCGAAGCAATTGCCGGCGCGCTTGCGTTACCACCGCCGCTCGACCTGACCGTGCGCGACTGGTCGCAAACCGAACGCTGGACGGAAGAACTGGGCGGGGTGAGCCTGATGCCGGGTCACATTCGCCTGCCGCGCGGCGAAGCGATCGAGGCGCTGCCCGGTTTCGCGGACGGCGCATGGTGGGTGCAGGATATCGCCGCCTCGCTGCCTGCACGCCTGTTGGGCCCGGGTGAGAGCCGCAAGGCGCTCGACCTATGTTCCGCGCCGGGCGGCAAGACGTTGCAACTGGCGGCGCAGGGCTGGGACGTAACCTCGCTCGACGTGAAGCCCAAACGACTCGACCGGGTCGAACAGAACCTGAAGCGGACCGGCCTCTCGGCGACGCTGGTGTCCGCCGACGCCCTGACTTGGGAACCGACCGGGCAGTTCGACGCCATCTTGCTCGACGCGCCATGCACCGCCACCGGCACCTGCCGCCGTCACCCCGATGTGCTGCACCGGATCGGCGCGGAGCATATCACCGCGATGGCGGCATTGCAGGCTAAGTTGCTGGAGCGGGCGGCACACTGGCTCGCCCCGGGCGGTACGCTGGTTTACGCGGTATGTTCACTGGAGCAGGAGGAAGGCGAGGCGCAACCGTCCACCATTGGCCTCACTACCGACCCGATAACAGCCGCAGAATTGCCCGACGGAGTCGACCCCGCAAGCGAAGGCTGGGTGCGCACACATCCCGGACTTCTGCCTAACACGGGCGGAATGGATGGCTTTTTCATTGTCCGGCTCAAAGCATAGGTCCCGGCCGGAGCCGGGACCAGCTTGCTAGTTAGCTCTAGGCGTCCGCCTTCACCTTGGCAGCGTAGCTCTTGCGCAGTTTTGCCAGCTTCGGCGGGATGGTGGCGAGGCAATAGGGGTTTCGCTTGCCTTCGCCTTCCCAATATTCCTGGTGGTAATCCTCAGCCGGGTACCATTTCGCCCCGCCGTCCTGATCCGCGCCTTCGATCGTGGTGACGACCTTACCGCCATGGTCCTCGTTTGCGCGCGCGATCGCCGCTTCGGCAGCCGCGCGCTGCTCGTCGTTCACCGGGAAGATAGCGCTGCGATATTGTGTGCCGACATCGTTGCCCTGCCGGTTCAGCTGGGTCGGATCATGCGTGCCGAGGAACACGTCGAGCAGATCGTCCAGTGCGATGGCATCGGGATCATAGCTTACGCGGATCGCCTCGGCATGGCCGGTTCGCCCGGTACAAATCTCCTTGTAAGTCGGATTTTCGGTCGTGCCGCCGATATAGCCGCTTTCCACCTCGCTCACGCCCACCACGTCGCGGAACACTGCTTCGGTGCACCAGAAGCACCCACCGGCGAGAATGATTTGCTGCGTTTCGCCCATCGTCTTGTCTCCTTTGCATCGGGAGATAGGAGCTGCGGGACAAATTGCGAGAGCGGTTCGGATCGATCGGCGCTGAAATGGTTGTCACCAGCCATGGCGCGTCTATCATGCGGACTACGTTCAACGAATTTGGGGAATTACCATGCGCCGTCTCTGTCTAGCCGCTGCTGTAGCCGCCATCGCCTTCGCCGCGCCGGCCGTCGCGGAACATCACGTCACGCCGGAACTGACCGCCGCCATGCAGGACGAACGCCGCGCCGATGACCGCGCGCGCGATCAGTTCCGTAATCCGGCAGAAACGCTGCATTTCTTCAAGGTGAAGCCGGGCATGACCGTGGCCGATGTGGTGCCGGGCGGTGGCTGGTACACACGTGTGCTGGTGCCGTATCTGGGCGCTGATGGCCGCTATATTGGATTGAACCCCGACATGAGCCGCGCCACGAGCGAACGGATCGCTACTGCGTGGGGCGGGCTTGCAGGCAAGTTCCCCGAGCAGCTTGCCAAATGGAACCTCAGTGGGATGAACGCTGTCGGCATGAATATTGACGATGCTGGCGAGGATATGGCCGGTACGGTGGACCGGGTGCTGATCTTCCGCGAAATGCACAATCTGCACCGCTTCGGCCTGCTTCATTCCACCCTTGGCGGGGCACGGACCATGCTGAAGGATGACGGGATGCTCGGTATCGTGCAGCACCGCGCAAAGGCTTGGGCGCCGGGCGATTACGCCGATGGCAGCCGCGGCTATATGCGCCAGCAGGACATTATCGGCATGGTGGAAGCGCATGGGTTCGATCTGGTCGCCACTAGCGAGATCAACGCCAACGCCAAGGATACCGCAGACCATCCGCGCGGGGTGTGGGAAATGCCGCCAAGCCTTGGCACCGAGCGCGCCGATCTGAAGGATCTGGGTGAGAGCGACCGCATGACGCTGCTGTTCCGCAAGCGCTGATCGAAGGCGGCGACGGGGTAGATACGCCATGCGCGAGATAACCGTCGCCGCCCTCCAGCTGGAACTGGGCCAGGAGGACGAGGCCGCCAACATCGCGGCGGTTGAGGATATGGTGGTCAAGGCCGCCGGCGAAGGGGCAGATGTGGTCCTGCCACCTGAACTGTTCTCTGGTCCGTATTTCTGCCGGGAGGAGGACGAGGCGCTGTTCGCCGCCGCGCGCCCCACGTCGGAGCATCCCTCGGTGCGGGCCATGGCGCGGCTGGCGAAACGCCTGAAGGTCACGATCCCCGCCAGTTTCTTCGAACGCGATGGCCAGCATTACTACAACTCTCTCGCCTTGATCGGCCCCGATGGCGCCGTGCAGGGCGTCTATCGCAAGAGCCACATTCCCGATGGGCCTGGTTACGAGGAAAAGTTCTATTTCCGCCCTGGCAATACCGGTTTCAGGGTGTGGGACGTGCCGCTGGCGGGCGGCCAAACTGCGCGTATCGGCATCGGCATCTGCTGGGACCAGTGGTACCCCGAAACCGCTCGCGCGATGGCGCTGATGGGTGCAGAAGTCCTGTTCTATCCCACCGCTATCGGCTCCGAACCCTATGACGCCGAATTCGATACCAGCCGCATGTGGCGCCGCGCGATGGTAGGACACGCCGTATCGAATTGCATGCCGGTGGTCGCCGCCAACCGGATCGGATCGGAAGGTACGGCGGATGCGGCGCAGAAATTCTATGGCCACAGCTTCATCACCAACGAATGGGGCGACCGGGTGGTCGAATATGGCGGTACGGAGGATGGCGTGCTGGTTGCCACCATCGATCTCGACCTGGCGGCCAAACACCGCGCTGGCATGGGGTTTTTCCGCGACCGCAGACCGGATATGTACGGCCGGCTGGTGCAGGATATTTGACTGCGGACCATACCTACCTGATCGCACTGGGGTCCAACATACGCGTGACGGGTATCGGCGGACCTGCCGCGGTTCTAGATGCGGCGGTCGAAGCCATCGATAATGCGGACTGCGAAGTGCTGGCAGTATCATTCATCATCTCCAGCAGGCCGCTCGGCCCGTCTGCGCGCACCTACGCCAATGCCGCTGCGCTGGTCGCTTCGGCGATGGAGCCGCCCGCCATGTTGGCAATGTTGCAAACCATCGAATCGCGTTTTGGCAGGCAGCGACGCGGGGCGCGGTGGCAGGCCCGCACGCTCGACCTCGATATCGTGTTGTGGAGCGGCGGCGTGTATGCCGCGCCCGATCTCCTGATCCCGCATCCGGAGTTTCGCAGCCGCAGCTTTGTCCTCGGCCCGGCGGCGCAGATCGCGCCTGATTGGAGCGATCCTGTAAGCGGCAAAACGCTGCGTCAGCTATATGCCCGCTTGACCCGCCGCCGCCCGCTACCTAGGGGACGGCGCGCGCAGGCAACCGAAACTCACCTGCACACTCCCGGTCCCGGGGGCCCTTAGCTCAGTCGGTAGAGCAACTGACTTTTAATCAGTAGGTCGCTGGTTCGAACCCAGCAGGGCTCACCACCTTTTTGCATAATAGAGAAAGCCTCGTGAGGCAGGTCAGCGATGGCCGATCCGCAGGGTGAGGCTTTGTGTTTCGCCCGGTTTCAGCACGATCACATCCTGCGCGAACTGGTTGAGCGCGTTCGGGCGATGGCTGACCGGTTCGCAGCACAGAACGCCCGATTCCGGTGGGGCGTAGATATGCAAATGGGGCGCACCTTCGGCTTGCAAGGTGACGGTTCCGAAGTGATCGGAAACCTCTGCCGTGCCCGTCCAGCCCGTGTGGCAGTGATCGACCAACACATTCGGCAGCTCCGCGCCTTGCGCCCATTGTGCGAACCGGCCGGGCGAGGCGCTTTCGCCAGTGGGAATCCCGTCCGCGTCTGTCAGCACCACCTCCTCCGCTTCGAAACGGACCGATGTTTGGGACGAACGGCGCAAGTATGGGTGCAGACCCAATCCGGCAGGCATGGGTGACGACGACAGGTTCGTCATCGAAAGCAAAACAGCGAGTCCTTCGCCGGACACGCTGTACTGCAACTGCGCCCTAAACGCCCAAGGCCAACCTTGCGTGTCTCGCTCATGATGGTGACAAAGGATTGCAGTGTCGGTGGTTGCTACCTCGACTTCCCACGGTACCTGCCAGCCTGTGCCGTTCAGGGCGTGCGGGTAGGCCAGCATATCCGGCTCTAGGCTGACCGTCCTACCATCCCATTCGAACTGCGCCCCGGCAATTCGGTTGGAGAACGGCAGCATCGCGAAGCAGGCGGAATCCCGAACGTCGCTCGCGATATCGGGCATGGGGCGCAGCATCTGTCGGCCATCTTTGCTGAGCGTAGCGAGCGCTCCGCCGATATCGGGCCGGATGCGCGCCTCCCACCCGCCGGACGCGATGACGATCGGCGACATCGTTTGCGGTTCTCCCATCACCGCATCAGGGTTCGGGCAATATATTGCCGCATCATCGCATCGCGCTCGTTCGAGGCGGGGCCGCGAATGCCTTGTGCAGCAGGCGGCAGGTGATCGGCCGCTGCCGGAGCGTCTGCATCGAAAATGAAGTGGTCGAACCATGCCCGCCATGCTTCGCGCTGCACCGCCGGCAGGTCGCGGATTGATAGCAGGGCGTGCATCAGCGCCATGAACCCGCCGCCATGCGCTGCATCGTTGTGCCAGTAATTGACGAGGATATTGACCGGCGTGCTGGCCGCCACATGGTGCCACCACAGGGTCGGCACATAGATCGCGTCACCAGCTTCCAGATCGGCAAACTGCGCCTGCTCCAGCGCGGCGGCATAACGCGGATAGCGGTCCATGTCCGGCGCCAGCGGATCGACCATGCTGACCGGCTGTCCGGCAGGGGTGTTATCGAAAGGGCCAACGTAAAGGTCCTTGGTTGCAGCAGGCGGAAACAGCGTGAAGCGCCGCTTGCCCAGCGCGACCACCGCGAAATTGTCCGACATATCGAAATGCGTCGCCACCTGTGTCGCGTTGCCCAGCCATAGACGTGCGGTGGCATCGTCCAGCGTTTCGGCCAAAGGGAAAGGATTGGCTGCCATCAACGATGGTACATGGCTTCGCATCGGAGTGGCGCCTGCATATATGCCATTCGGCTGCGCGGCGTCGGCCGTTTGCCGCTGCAGCTCGTCTACCAGTTGTGTGAGCGTGGCTTGCTTGCGGGCGAAATTGAAGCCGGTCATTTCGGCATTGTAGAAGAACCGTCCCTTTTCCTCTGGTACGGTCAGCATGATATCCGCCGGCTGGCCCGTATCTGCGGAACGCACCATTGCCAGCGCCTCGTCCGGGCTGCGTTGGGCGGCCTCGACCAATGGCCAGTCCGCCGCCGCGCCGCGCATGACGAGCGGCTGGTACTGATCGCGCAATTCTTTCTCGAACGTGGCGGGCGAAGGGAGCGGTATTTTCTGGACGGCTTGCATATCGGCAGTCCTATCATGGGTTGGGTCCGGCGGGCGAGCGGCGATGCGGTCAGTCTGCAAAGGTGAAGTGATTGCGGCCACGTTCGCCCGGAGTGATCCGCACTACGCGCCCGACAGCCTCGGTCTCGTTGAAGCGCCGCAGGGTTTCCGCGTCGTCCGGGTGGGCCATGGCGATCACGCGCTCACCTTCTGCGGTGCATGCAACCACGGTCAAGGCGAGGTGGTCACGTGTGGGTATAACGGCATAGCTTTCGATCGATGCGGGGCCGTCATGCGTGTCCAGCACCTCGATCCGCGTGCGTTTAGCTGGCAGACTTTCCTGGCGACCGGTCGACCAGTCGGCAGGCTGCGCGGAGTACACCCCGACCGAGCATTTGTTCATATATCCGCCATTGGTGCCAACAAGAGCGTAATCGTGCGGCGCATCGCGCAATATTGCGACCGCTTCCGCAATTGCGTGTGTCGAGTAATTATTGCCCGGACCGCCGAAGAACGGCAGCCCGCCGGTCAGCGTCAATCCGCGTGGATCGTCGGGCGCGATCCCCAGCGCATCGATGATGTCGAACACCGCGATGGCATAGCAGCTGTAAAGGTCGAGGTGGTCCACATCGGCCAGCGTAATGCCGGCGACCCCCAGCGCCCGGCGGAAGGCGTCGGCTGCCGTGGCGCTCGCCGCCAGATCGTCACGCGCAAGGGCGGACGTGTCCACCGCATCGACACTGGCATGGATATGTACCCAGCGCGATTGCGGCACGCCCAGTTCGCGCGCTGTGTCGGCAGAGCAGAGGATGATCGCGGCGGCCTGGTTCACCTGATCGCGCGAAACGGTCTTGCGGGTATAGGGCTGGGCGACGATGCGGTTGTCTCGCGTGACGGTAGCCAGTTCCTCGGCGCTGAGAACCGTACGGCTGGCAGCATGCGGGTTCCGGCTGGCAACTTTTGTGAAGGGAGCAAACAATGCGCCGATTTTGCGGCGGTATGTTTCCTCGTCCAGCCCCAGCTTCGCGCGCCGTGCGGTTTCGAACATGGCGTAAAGCGGCATCGGACCGATCAGCCCATTGGTCAGCGCGGTCGTCGCAACAAGATTCTCCAGCCCGTAACCGCGATCCTCCAGCTGCCCGCCGATCTCCTCCGACCAGTCCGGTACCGCCCCGTCTGGCTGCCCTTCCACCTGCCTCTCAGTCTGTAGCGCCCGCATGGTGGAGATGGCTTCCGCCCCCACGATGGCGGCGCAGTTGCTGCGACCGGCGGCAATATCGCTCGCCAGTTCGCCGACCAGCTTCTGCGGTGCCTGGCCGCCCGTCACTTCGAGGATTGCCCGCGCCGGGTCCGCGCCGACGCGGCTGGCGATAGAGCGCGGCGAATTGTCCGACTTCCCAAACGGAGCCTGCGCCATGGGAGTGGAGATTTCGAACTGGCGGATGGCGGCCAGGGTGTCGATTTGTGCCGCAACCTGTCCAGTGGTCTCGCAATCTGCAATCGCCGCCTGCAGCGCCTCGCCCGCCAGATCCATCGGCGACAACGCTTTGTAGGTGTCCTCCCCGATACGCTCCGAATATTGGCCCACTCCGACGATAACGGGCGTGTTGCCGGGAAGATGCTTCGAAGCGGTCATCGCCCCGTCCTATCGCGGCAGTTGCAATGCCGCCAGCCTTTGCCATGGTTCGGCTGTCTCGCCCGCACAGGAACATGTCCATGAATTTCCAGCTTACCGAAGATCAGCGCGCCTTGCAGGAAGCCGCGCGCAGTTTTGCACAAAGCGAACTGCCCGACCTTGCGCGTGAGATGGAGCGTGAGGCGACGCCGGTGCCGGACACAATGCGGCGGCGCTATGGCGAGATGGGGTTTCTTGGCGTCAACCTGCCCGAACGGTTCGGCGGGCTGGGTCTGGGCCATCTGGAAGCGCTGCTGGTGCTGGAGGAATTTGCGAAGATCTCCGTCGCGGTGGCGTGGCCGGTGTTCGAAGCGCTGACCGGCCCCGTCCGCACGATCGAACATTTCGCACCTGAGGCACTGAAAGCCGCTATCATCCCGCAAGTCACGCGGGGCGAGAAGCTGGTGGCGGTCGCCATGTCCGAACCGGGCGCGGGCACTGCCCTGACGGACCTAATCACGACGGGCCGCGAAGATGCAGGCGACATTGTCATCAGCGGGCAAAAGCGATGGTCTTCGGGGGCGGGGCATTCCAACATCTACATCGTCTATTGCCGCCTTTCCGACGCGCCCGGCGCCAAGGGTGTGGGTGCGGTATTGGTAGAGAAGGATCGCGATGGCCTCACCTTCGGCAAGGCTGAGGAGCTGATGGGTTTTCGCGGCATTCCGTCTGCCGATATCTATCTTGACGAAGTGCGGGTGCCGAAGGGCAATATCATCGTGCCCGCAGGCGGCTTCGGCAAGCTGATGAGCGCCTTCAGTCTGGAACGTTGCGGTAACGCCACCATGGGCCTGGGCATTGCGGCGGCCGCGCTGGAGGATGCGACCGCCTATGTTCAGGAGCGCACCCAGTTCGGCAAACCGATCGTCGATTTCCAGGCCGTGCAATTGCGCCTGGCCGATATGGCGATGCAGGTCGAGGCTGCTCGCCTGTTGATCCACCGCGCCGCCGTAACGGCGCAGAACGGCCTGCCCGGCATCATAGAAAGCAGCATGGCCAAGTGCTTCTCCAACGAAATGGTGCGCAAGGTTACGTCCGATGGAATGCAGCTGATGGGCGGTTATGGCTATTCCAAGGATTACCCGATGGAACAGCGCGTGCGCGACGGCTTCGCCTGGGGCATTGCGGGCGGCACGACCGACGTGCAGAAAACCAACATCGCCGCATCGCTGGTCGGCCGCCGCTTCGATCAACGGCGATAGGCAGACGCAATCGAGACCTCGCGGCTTTTTGCGAATCTGGCCGAAATGGCGGGTTGCCCGACGCCTTGTCCATGACCAGCATCGGTTGGTTCTAGCCCCCGAATTGCATGTACGAAATAGTCGCGTCCTTCGAAAGGGAAGCGGTTGTAGCGGGAGGCTGTTCATCGCGTTCCGGCATGTCGCCTGGATCGCCTCTACTACTCAAGAGTGTGCTGAAATGCCTGCTTTCAGCAGGGCATTGGCCGTGTCCGCAATGCCGATCGGGTCCGCGTCTTCGGCCCATATGCTGAAACGGAGGCCAAGGAAGACGTTCATACCCATGATTGCCCAGGCCTCGACTTCGCCGACGTCGCTGCGCAAATCACCCGCCGCTACACCATGCGCCAGCCGTTCCATGATCCGCCGCGCGGTCCGTTCGTAATGATGTCTATAGCCTTGTGGGTCGACGAACTCCGACTCATCGATAATTCGGTATATCTCCTTGTGTTCGCGTGAAAATTCCAAAAACTCGTGCAGGGCCGCACGTTCCGCTTCCAATGCCGACTGCTCTGGCTCCAGCGCCGCCGCAGCGCGCGTCTTCACCATATCTCCCAACTCCTTCACCAGAGAGCGAAAGATCTCGTCCTTGGAATCGAAATACGTATAAAAGCTGCCCAGCGCCGTTCCGGCACGCCCCGTAATTCCGATGATCGAAGCTTCGTGAAACCCCTTCTCACCAAATTCCACGGCTGCGGCGTCGATGAGTTTCTGGCGGGTGCGTCTCCCCCGCTCGGTACGCGGCTGCTTTGCAGGTGGGTCCTTGGCAGTCTCGGTGGCTGAAATCATGTTGCGCCTCTACGCCAGCCGGCATGGCCTGACAACAAGATAGTTGAATGGTGGTTCAACTTACAATATGACCTGTCTCACAGGACGTAAAGGTTCGATTGGGAGAGCGACTATGAAAAGAATTTCGACAATCAAAAACCAAGCGAGCGTTGCCGCCATTGGCGCTGTCCTGATATTCGCAGGTGGAGCAATGCAGCCTGCAATGGCGCAAGATGCGCTGCCAACTTCGCAAGACACGACGGACGAGGCCGATGCAGACGGCAACGTGATCGTCGTGACCGCTCGGCGCCGTGAAGAGAACCTGTTGGATGTTCCGATTGCCATTACCGTGTATAGCGGGGAGGCGTTGCAACAGGCGGGTGCCCTCGACATTACCGACATCGCGCAGACTACGCCCAACACCACACTTGAAACATCGCGCGGCACGAATTCGACCTTGAGCGCATTCATCCGCGGCGTGGGCCAGCAGGATCCCGTTTCCGGGTTCGAGCAGGGTGTCGGTATCTATCTCGACGATGTGTACCTTAACCGGCCTCAGGCTGCAGTACTCGACATTTACGATGTCGAACGGATCGAGGTCTTGCGTGGCCCGCAAGGTACGCTTTACGGGCGCAACACCATCGGCGGCGCGGTGAAATATGTCACACGCCAATTGCCGGAGGACTTCTCGCTGCGCGCCCGTGCTACCTACGGTACGTATAACCAGCTGGACGGCGTACTCAGCCTTTCCGCACCATTGAACGATCTCGTCCGCGCGGGCGGTGCCGTCGCGCGGTTGACGCGTGACGGTTTTGGCGAAAACCTGACCACCGGGCTCGACAATTACGACAAGGACATCTGGGCTGGCCGCGCGACGCTCGAAATCGGCGGGTATGGCAAACCGGTGCTGATCCGAATCTCGGGCGACTATACCAAGGATGAAAGCAATCCGCGCGGGGGCCACCGGGTCATTCCCGGCCTGCTGTCCGGCGCACCGGTGCTGGAGGACGTCTACGATACGCGCGGCGCGCTTAACGATCCGGCGCAGCATGTAGACTCCTACGGTCTCGCAATGAACGTGTCCGCGGAACTGAGCGATACAGTGACGCTTCGTTCGATCAGTGCATGGCGCAAGGACGAAACGTTCACACCGATCGACTTCGACGCGCTGCCCGCAGTCGATCTCGATGTGCCTGGCGGCTATTTCAATGAACAGATCAGCCAGGAATTCCAGCTTCTTTACGAAAGCGACCGGCTGTCGGGGCTGGTCGGGTTCTACTACCTCGATGCGCAGGCCGACACGCTGTTCGACGTACGCATTTTCACCACCTTCCCGGGCCTTACGGCTTTTACTGCGGCAAACGTAGATACCGAGACCTATGCTGTCTTCGGTGACTTCACCTATGACATCACGCAGCGCCTAAGCGTGTCGCTGGGCGGTCGCTATACCTGGGACGAACGCAGCGCTGATATTCTGCGGCAGAACTATCTCGGCGGCGGTTCGCCGTTTTTCGGCGGAGCGGGCATCCCTTTCGGCAGCCCGAGCACCGATTTCGATGGGGCGCGCGAATTCAAAAAGTTTACCCCGCGCGGATCGATCAGCTTCCAACCATCACCGGATCACAATGTTTATGCAAGCTATTCCCAAGGGTTCAAGGGCGGCGGCTTCGACCCGCGCGGAGTAGGCGTCAACGCGCCCGATCTCAATGACGACGGTGTGCGGTCGGACGACGAAGTGGCGGCGTTCCTCAGCTTCGCCCCCGAAACCGTCGATAGCTACGAAATCGGTTACAAGGGCAGCTTGTTCGGCGGGGCGTTGAACCTGGCGGTTGCAGGCTTCTACGCCGATTATACCGATGTGCAGATCCCCGGATCGGTCGCCTGCGAAGTCGGCGGCCTACCCAGTTTTTGCGGGATCGTATCGAATGCAGGCAAGGCGGAATTCAAGGGCATCGAGGGCGAAGCCAATATGCGCGTGGGCCGCGACCTTTTCGGTGTCGGAGACAGGTTGAACATCGCGCTGACGGGCGGTTATATCGATGCAGAGTACAAGGAATACGTAACGAACATCGGCGGAACGCCAACCGATGTGGCCGAATTCCGTGAAGTGCAGAATACACCTGAATTTACCGGCAGCGCGACACTCGCCTATTCAGCGCAACTTGGTGAGGGCGATCTCGATTTTTCGACCACCGTCGCTTACCGTTCGAAAACATTCCAGTTCGAGATACCCAATCCATTTATCGATCAACCGGGCTACGCCACGTTGGATGCGAATCTTGTTTATACCGCGCCGGACAGACGGTGGAGCATCGGGCTCCATGGACGCAACCTGACTGATAAGGAATACAAGACATCCGGCTATACATTCGTGGTCGCCGATCCGGTCACTGGTGAAATACCGCTAGGTGCCAATGGTTTCCCGATCCCTACATTGGGTCCGGAGGGCACCCTGACCGCCTTCTACGGCAACCCCAGACAGGTGTTCATAACCGGCACCATAGAATTCTGATGGTGCCGGTGTGAATGCGGTCTGTTCAAACGCAGCCCTCCAGACCTGGCAACGTCCGCCCGTTTACCCTTGCGGATATCGACGATCCCTAACACACAAAGGGTTCGAGCACCCATTGTCCGGTCCTGTCAGACCCACACCCTGTTTCGCCCGCTTAGCGGCATACAAAGAACCACGCAGACGACGAAAAGCAGAAAGTCCGCTTTTGGCAGGCTTGAGGACTAAAGAAGATTGTTCGGAAGAAGGTAGATGGCGGTGTGTTCAGTCCAACCGCAACTTGTCTCCTATCGAACGAACGCTGTCCGCACAAATTCTCGCCGTTCAGATGCCTGAAAGTCAAAAAACGAGCGGATATTTTGACCGGCTAGAATGTCTGCAGCGGGCCGGAAGCGGACTGTCCGCCTTATCGTCACATGCACGCGCTTTCAGACGTTCCGCTATCAACCATTTCAGATTTTTTGACTCAGCCCATTTCACGATGTTTGAAGATATTAGCGCGTTGTGAAGTTAGAATTTTGGGACCGGCCTTGCCGCAGCAACATCGTCATTCTGCGCCTCCCCATTGGCCTCGATATCGGCAAGCAGCCACTTCATTTCCGCAATCTCGCGTCGCTGTGCTTCGATAATCTCGTCCGCCAGTTTGCGAGCGCGCACATCATCGATTTCCGCTCGCTCGCTCGTCAGAATGGCGATCGAGTGGTGCGGGATCATGGCTGACATCCACTCGCTGTCGTCGATGGTTGCTTGGCTGCGAACCAGGAACAGCGCGCCCGCGAAGACGACTGCGGCGGTGCCCAGAATGACCCAGTTCTTCGCCGCGTTGCGATACATGCCCCGCATGAAGAGCAGCATAACCACCGCCATTACCGCGCCCATGACGAACGTCATCCAGAAGCGCGTTTCGCTCCAGAACACATGATCAAGCACAAAAGTGTTCAGATACATCAGGCCGAACATGATCGCGGTCGAGGTTCCGACCATCGCCATGAACCGTCCATAATTGCCGTCATCATGCTGTTTTTCGTTGCGGGCCATGGCATTCTCCTTCCTTTGCGGTGTTAAATCGCGATCCATCCCAGCGCCTTCGCACCCATCCACAGGCCCATGCCGATCATGAACAGGTTCTCGGTCAGCGATACAAAGCCGAGGGGCACGTTGGAGCCGCCGCCGACGCACGCGCATTTTAGTTCGCGCTTATCGATATAGACCGCCTTAAAGACGCTGAACGCCCCAACGCCGCCGATGAACAGCGCGACAGGGACGGAAATGATGGGCAGCGCATGCGCGGTCATCAGGATTCCCGCTAGCGCTTCCGCGAACGGATAGACGAAGCCGTAGGGCACCCACCGTTTGGCGAGCAGGTCGTAATTGAGGAACATGGTCGAGAAGCTCCGCACGTCCTGCAGTTTCTGTATCGCCAGCAGGCACATGGACAGGCTGACGAACCACTCGGCTGCGCGCAGGGTCAGCAACTCTTCATACGCTGCCCAGCTCAAAGCCAGAGCCATCAGCAGCGCCATTCCGAAGATCGCGATCACCGGCTGATAGCTGGTCGCGCCTTCTTCTTTAACGCTCTTGCCGAAATATTCGCGCAAATCGTCATAACCGCCGATCCGCTCGCCATCGATGAAGGTCTGCGGCGTGGTTTCGACATCGTGCTTAGCTTTGAACGCGTCCGTTTCCTCGCGCGTTTCCAGATGGTGATCATCAATGGCGAACCCTTCGCGTTCGAGCAGGTCGATCGTTTTCAGGCCGTAGGGGCAGGTATGGTCCGGCATCACCATACGGTAGACGGTCGCGGTCTTCTTTTGCGGCATTACATGGTCCCTCCGTAGTCGGCCCATACGCTCGTGCCGGACGGACCGAAGGCGATGACCTGATAGGCCTCGCGATGCGTCCTGTGCTCCATGTCGGGCGAACCCATGGGCATTCCGGCCACCGCGAGACCAGCAATGCCTTCTGGGCGTTCGGCCAGCAGCCGTTCGATGTCAGCGGCGGGAACATGGCCTTCGATCACGTATCCATCGGCGATCGCCGTATGACAGGATCGTAGGCCGTCCGGCACGCCGTGTTCCGTTTTGACCGAAGCCATATCGGGGTGGTCGACCGTCTCAACACTATGCGCGTCGCCATTCTCCAGATGCGCCGCCCAAGCGAGGCAGCATCCGCAATTCGGATCGCGATACATAGTGATGGCCGCCGCCTGGGCAGCGCAGGCCGAGAGCGTCGCGCCGAGCGCGAGCATGCCGGCGAGGGAACGACGGGCGATTGCGGAACGGATAGTGTTGAACATGGGGATACTCCTGTCAGAAACCGAGATGATTGGGACCGTGGGCAAGCTCGGGACCGAGATAACCTTGAGCGAGAATGAGCGCAGCGCATCCAAACAGAAGCAATCTTGAGATCGCGATATGACCGCGCCCGGCCAAGAAGGCCGCAAGCGGGGCGACGATGGCGATGGATGTGCCGATCCACCGGTGCCATTGCATCGTTCCGCTTCCACCGAACCAAATGCCGGTGTGAAACCACCCGAACATCGCGGTCACGACTGCGCCGACTGCGCCGTCCCACAGCATGATGCGCGCCGTTCCCTGAAGCGCTGGGGACGGACGGACCATCACCGCAAGCTCAGTTAGGGCTGCCATCAACAGGAGGGCAATCGGAAAATGAACGGTTGCGGGATGAATGTTGCTGAGAATGGAGCCATCCTGCGCATCGTCGCCAGCGTCGCGCGCAGGCCTGATGCTTTCTGGCGAAACGGGCGTGGCTGCCGCTTCGGCTGCCGCAGTAACCTGCGCGGTTTGCCGCCCTTCGTGCTCGTCGGGGCCATGCGCTGACACTGCCTGACCGGACATAACCACCATTAGGGCAATCAACAGGAAAAGTAGGCGCTTCAACGCTTCGCCTTTTCGAACAGGTCGATCAACTCGTTGAACTTGACTTTCTGCTCTTCCGCATCGCCGCTGCCGATGGCTTCGGTGACGCAGCAGGCGGCATGGCGTTTGAGAATTTCGCTTTCCGCGCGCCCAAGGGCGGATTTCACGGCCTGGATCTGGTTGAGAATGTCGATACAATAACGGTCGTCCTCGACCATTTGCGCCACGCCGCGAACCTGCCCTTCGACCCGCCGAAGCCGGTTCACGATCTTCTTGTCTTGCGCGCCGGCCATATAAAACTCCTCATATGAAAATACCCTACTGGGTATCTTGCAATACATATGGGGGGTATATAGAGGAGCTTCCAAAGGAGATGCAAGACCCATGACCGATCTATCGATTTCCCGGCGGCATTTGCTGGGCGCGGGCGTAGTCGGCGCAGCCTCCCTTGCGGTTCCCGCATGGGCAAGGGGCGGCGATATTAGCCACGGCGGTATGCTACGTCAGGGGTTCGATGAAGTCTCCGGCTCCAGCATCGATCTGACCATCGCGGAAGGCAGACGCATCGTGCAGGGTCGGCGCGGTCATGGGATCGCGGTCAATGGCAGCGTTCCCGGCCCTCTTATCCGCCTGAAGGAAGGCGAACCGGTCAAGCTTAACGTGACCAACATGCTGGACGAGGATAGCTCGATCCACTGGCACGGACTGCTCGTTCCATTTCAATTTGATGGCGTTCCAGGTGTGAGCTTCCCCGGTATCATGCCCGGACAAACGTTCGTCTATGACCTACCGCCGATCCGGCAGGCGGGGACCTATTGGTGGCATTCGCATTCGGGCATGCAGGAACAGTCCGGACATTACGGCCCCCTCATTATCGATCCTGCCGGACCCGATCCGATCCAGGCGGACCGGGAATATGTGCTGTTGCTGAGCGAGTTCACGCCGCTCCACCCACATACGATCATGAGCAAGCTGAAGAAGGGAGAAGGCTACTTCAACTATCAGCAGCGCACGATGACGGATGATTATCCCCTGTCTGCCGAAGAGCGCCGCATGTGGGCCGAGATGCGGATGATGCCGACGGACATTATCGATGTGACCGGATCGACCTATACCTACCTCGCCAACGGCTTCGGGCCGGACGAGATGCCCGAGTTCCTCTTCAATCCCGGCGAGAGCGTGCGGCTGCGCATCATCAACGGCAGCGCGATGAGTTTCTTTAACATCCGGATTCCCGGCGCGACAATGAACGTTGTCGCAGCGGACGGACTGCCGGTGCGCCCGGTGCCGGTGCAGGAGTTCCAGATTGGCACCGCCGAAACCTATGATGTGCTGGTGGAGCCGGTAGGCGAAGCCGTGACCATCGTTGCGGAATCGATGGACCGTTCCGGCATGGCGCTGGCCACGCTGGCAAGCACGCCGGGTGCGCGGGCGGCGATCCCCGCCCTGCGCGATCCGCCGCTTCTGACGATGGCGGATATGGGCATGAGCGGAATGGATCACGGTGGTATGGGTCATGGCGACATGGCCGCTGCCGGAAAAGCTGAGCCGATGTCCGGCATGGACCATTCGGCGATGGGTCATGGCGATGATGCGGACGCGGGTTCGATGGCGGGTGTGTCCATGGACGGCATGAACATGCGCGACACGTCCCTGCTGCCGCCGGATGTAAAGGTCGGGCCTGGCATCGACATGGTATCGATGAACCCGGTCGATCGGATGGGCGATCCTGGCATTGGCCTCGGCGATGTCGATCACCGCGTTCTGACCTACAACGATCTGGTCGCGCTCCGGCCCAATTCGGATCGGCGAACGCCATCGCGGCAGATGGAGATCCATCTCACCGGTAACATGGAACGCTACATGTGGTCGTTCGACGGGCAGAAGTTCACTGCCGTCAGCGACGATCCGATCCGGTTCGCCTATAACGAGCGGGTCCGGGTGAAGCTGGTCAATAACACCATGATGGCGCATCCAATCCATTTGCATGGATTGTTCTTCGAACTGGTCAATGGGGCACCCGATGGCTTCCAGCCGCACAAGAACGTGGTGATCGTCCAGCCCGGCGGCAGCGCAACGTTCGATCTCACCGCGAATGAGGAAGGCGACTGGGCCTTCCACTGCCATCTGCTCTATCACATGCATTCGGGCATGTTTCAGATCGTAACGGTCACACCGGAAGGAACCGGAGCATGATCCGCCTATCATACGCCGCAGTCGCGCTGGCCGTCACATTTCCGAGCGCCGCGTCGGCTCAGGATCATTCAGGTCACGCCGCAATGCCGGCCCAAGAGTTGAGCGATTGCGAAGCTGAAGCGGCCCGTCACCGCGCGATGGGGCACCCTGTGCCTGCGGGCCAGTGCGCGCCGGCCTCAGCAGAAGACGTCCCGCAGCGATCTGTTGATACTAACGCTGAATGCGAAGCTGAAGCTGCGAGACATCGGGCAATGGGCCATCCCGTCCCGCCGAACCAATGCGCTCCGGACCAAGCACCGCAAACAGTTCAGGTAGCCGCTGATGCAGTTACGGAGTGCGAGGCGGAAGCGGCCCGCCACCGCGCGATGGGCCACACGGTTCCCGCCGATAGCTGTGAGCCTATGGAAAATGGGGAAATGGATATGGGCACTGCTGACGCCCCCATGGATCACGCCGCGATGGGTCATTCAATGTGGGGTCACGCCAGCGATACGGCGATCCCCTCCGGGCCGCCTCCTGCTGCGGCTGGAGCCGGTCCCCCACGCGCCGCCGATGCGATCTGGGGCGCGGAAGCCATGCGTGACAGCCGCAAAGCGCTCGCCCAAGAAAACGGCGGGATGAAAACGCTCTGGTTCCAGGGCGACCGCTTGGAATATCGCGCACGCGAAGGACGCGATGGTTATCTGTGGGATGTGCAAGGTTACTACGGCAGTGACCTGGACAAATTCTGGTTCAAGTCCGAAGGCGAAGGCAGTTTTGGCGAGGAGATTGAAGGCGCAGAAGTCCAAGCCCTCTACAGCCGCGCGATCGCGCCGTTCTTCGATCTGCAAACCGGTATACGTCAGGATTTCGCGCCGATTGACCGAACCTATGCCGTGGTCGGCATTCAAGGTCTCGCGCCATATCTGTTTGAAGTAGATGCGGCTGCATTCCTGTCCGACCAAGGTGACCTGACCGCCCGGATCGAGGTCGAATTGGACCAGAAAATCACTCAGCGGCTAGTCCTGCAACCGCGAGCGGAAATAAATCTGGCCGCGCAGGATGTTCCGGAAGTGGGCATCGGAGCCGGATTAGACACGATTGAAGCCGGGCTACGTCTGCGCTACGAGTTCGCCCGAGAATTCGCACCCTACATCGGCATAGAGCAGGAATGGAAAGTCGATGGCAGCGCGGACTATGCTCGCATGACCGGGGAAGACCCAAGCGTCACAAACTATGTCGTGGGTTTGAGATTCTGGTTTTGATATGACGCAACCTCCGTAACTGATGCGGCTTGCTTGAATGATTATCCGATCCAGCCATTTCGTCTTTTCAGCTGTGGTTCAACGTATGCTGGAAGCTACAGGCGGCGGCTTTGTAAAATGTCTCGGAAGCGGCCATTTCACATAGCGGAATGACCGCCCCGAAGGTCAGATTTCGGTCCGTTCCGCTAACAGCAACGCGTCTTCGACATCGACGCCGAGATACCGAACCGTGTTCTCAATCTTTGAATGACCAAGCAAAATCTGGATCGCCCGAATGTTTCCGGTGGCACGATAGATCATTGCAGCTTTGGTGCGACGGAGGGAGTGTGTCCCGTATTCTGCTTTGCGCAGGCCTATCGCTGTTACCCATTCATCCAACAAGCGAGCATACTGACGAGTGCTCATAGGCTTCGCGTGGTCGACACGACTGGGAAAGATGTAGTCGGTCAAGGTTCCACCACGCCGTTCCAGCCACGATAAGAGGGAGGCGCGGACATCGCCGGTCAATTCAAACTGAACCGGCTTGTTGGTCTTTTGCTGAATGACGATCGCGCGTGTTCAAATTTCTTCGCCGGCAACGATGTCTCCGATCTTCATTTTCACTAAGTCGCAACCGCGGAGCTTGCTATCGATTGCCAAATCGAAAAGCGCGCGGTCCCGCAATCGCACCTCGCGATCCAGAAAGAAGCGTATCGCCCAAATCTGCTTCTGTGTGAGAGGCCGTTTGACGCCTACGGTTTTACCATGGTTCCAAGGCGCGCGAGCGTGCATCGCAGGATCATATCGTGAGTAGCCCATGTTCGTTCTCCAAGGCCGGAATTGGCCTTCGAAGATAACGCAGAAGTGAGGTAGCTGTTTGTGGGGTCGTAAGCGGTCAGTCCGGTTATGGCACGTAGAACGTGATAAGCTGTCGTTCAGCTAACGACCCATTTTCTGCCGCAACGTGAATTGATTGTGATCGGCAGCTTTCAGCTTCACGATTTGGAGCATGGAATATCGGAGTTTGGGGTGGCAAGCGGACTGTCCGGTTTCAGCTCTTGGCGGGTCGATAGCTGACATCCGCCGCGGCATGTATTAGTATTGGGTAATGCCGATCGAATACCGCTTCGCTTCCACCAAAGATAAGGCTCTGTTTAATCAGGTCGATGAAGATGTTTTTGATGAGGCAATCTCCGCCGTTTCGCTTCATCAGTTCCTGACAGACGAGCGACATCATATCGTGGTCGCAATAGACGAAGGCCACATTGTAGGCTTTGTTTCGGCAGTAGACTATTTTCACCCCGATAAACCCCATGAGCTTTGGTTGAACGAGGTCGGTGTGGCGGCAACCTGGCGGCAACACGGTATAGCGAGCCGTCTGCTGACTATGATGTTCGATCACGGCAGATCGCTTGGGTGTCAGGAAGCGTGGGTTCTGACAGAGCCCGATAACTTGGCAGCGAACCGGCTATACCGTTCAGTTGCGGAGGCAGCAGAAACGAGTCCTATGACAACCGTCGTGCACCGTTTCCGGTTATCCTGACATTCACGATTGGGTGGAAAGCGGAAGGTCTGGTTCTGAGCACCAGTATTGCCAATCGGACATGATCGAGCAATTCTCTCGCTTATGGAAAACGTGAAGACAAAACGGTTCATGCCACCCAAGATCGTCGTGATGAATGGGGTTAGCAGCGTTGGTAAGACGTCTGTGGCCAAGGCAATTCAAAATCACGCGAGCAGAGCTTTTCTGCATGTACAAATGGATGATTTCTTGAGGATGCTTCCCCGCCGTGCTTTTGAGGGCCAAGAAGGACTGATTTTCAAACGCATCGACAGTCATACGATTGATGTGCAATCCGGCGATCTGGTCGAGCGCGCTCTGGCTGGCATGCGCAATGCCGTCGCCTCGATGGCTGAATGCGGCAACGACATGGTAGTCGACGACGTATTTTTTGCGGACGAAGACGCTGATTACCGCCGATTGCTAAAGCAATATGATGTTCGGTTGGTTGGGCTTTTCGCACCGCTGGAGGTTGTGTAGGAGCGGGAACGCATACGCGGAGATAGGGATATTGGCCTAGCGAAAGGCCAGTATGATCGTGTCCACAGGAACCGAGTTTATGATCTTGAGTTGGACACCTCGCACAACTCCCCGGATCAGATTGCTCAAGAAATTTGTAAGGCTTTCTCCCTCTAACTTACCGCGAGGCTTGTCCGTTCTTGGGTCCTCAATAGAAGATCTCGAACGGCTGACATTGGGGTCGAAAGCCGAATGGCAGCTTTCCACCGTCAAGGTATCGAAACCGGACCGACTGCTTCCGGCCCAACAACTGATGTTTCCCAAGCAACTCTACGCCTATTGCCAACGCGTGAGGACTTGTCGCGGAATCCTCCCTTTCGACTGGACTACGCCCCTCTTTCGAGCATTGCTGTTCCTGCGCCCGGCCAGTCCGGGTTCGCTTCGGTAGCGGCGGCCAATTGCGGCCTCCGTTTAAACCGGAGAACAGTGATGACCAACAAAACCACAAACCCGCCAACTAAACTCGATACGCTCGAGAAGTTGCTGAAGCGCAAGAACGGCGCGAGCATCGCCGAGATGATGAAAGCAACGGGCTGGCAGCAACATTCGGTGCGCGGTGCGGTGGCAGGCGCGCTGAAGAAGCGCGGATATGCAATTACTTCAGACAACACCGATGGAGTGCGCCGCTATCGGATCGAGGCGTCACAATGACTGCAGATGTCGAGAATGCCGTGACCAAAATCGCAGAAATGGATCTCGAAGCACTGCGCACCACGTGGAGGAGCCGCTACGGCGCTCCTCCCATGCTCCGTTCAACTCTTCTAATGCGGCAACTACTAGGATGGCGAATACAGTCCGAAGCGTTTGGCGGTTTGAATACCGAGATCCGCAAGACACTGGCGCGATCCGGCTCTGTGCAGCCGGAAGGCAAGCATCTTGGCATCGGCGCGAGATTAACCCGCCACTGGAAAGGACGGGAAGTGACCGTTGTGGTCGAGGAAACTGGGTTCCGGTGGAAGGGTGAGATGTTCCCCAGCCTCTCGGCAGCGGCTACCGCGATTGCTGGCTCTCGCTGGAACGGGCCTCGGTTCTTTGGCCTGAGGGAAAGTTGATACTCGAGACAACTAAGCGCTGTGCCATCTATACTCGCAAAAGCTCTGAGGAAGGCCTCGAACAATCGTTCAACAGCCTTGATGCACAGCGCGAGGCTTGCGAGTCGTACGTGCTGAGCCAAGCCAGCGAACGCTGGGAGGCATTGCCAAACCGCTACGACGATGGCGGGTTCTCCGGCGGCAACACCACGCGTCCTGGATTGAAGGCGCTGCTTGACGACATTGAAGCGGGACGCGTTGATGTTGTCGTCGTTTACAAAATTGACCGGCTGACCCGCAGCCTTGCCGACTTCGCGCGCATCGTTGCAATCTTCGACGCTGCAGAGTGTAGCTTTGTCTCGGTGATCCAGTCGTTCAACACCACCGGTTCGATGGGCAAGCTGATGCTCAACGTTCTGCTCTCCTTCGCCCAGTTCGAGCGCGAGGTCACCGGCGAGCGGATCCGCGACAAAATTGCGGCGTCGAAAGCGAAGGGCATGTGGATGGGTGGCAACCCTCCGCTAGGCTACGACAAGCCCGAGGATGATAGGCGTATCCTTCGCGTGAACGAGGTAGAAGCTAAAATCGTCCGCGATATGTTTACGCAATATCTTGGGCTCGGCTCGGTTCATGCTCTTCAGCTTAGCCTTGCTGAACGGGGAATTTGCTCCAAGCGATGGATAACCGAAAAAGGCAGGATCATGGGAGCCAAAGCGTTCAGCCGAGGGGCGCTGTTCCATCTTCTGCGCAACCAACTTTACCTCGGGCAGATCGTTCACAAGGACCAAGTGCACGAGGGAGGTCATGCTGCGATCGTTCACCAAGATTTGTTCGACCAAGTCCAGCAGCATCTCGATGGCAATGCACGGCGGCATCGCGCGAAAGCCGGTCGCCGCAAGGTCGTAGCTCCGCTGATGGGCAAGCTGTTTGATGCGGCGGGCGAGCCGATGAGTCCGACCACCTCGCGCGGCAAGTCGGGCAAGCGCTATCGCTATTATGTGTCTGCATCGTTGCAGCAGCGTACCAGGCCAGCAGATGAGACATCGCTCCAACGCCTTTCAGCTTTAGAGATTGAGCGGGTTGTCGGCGAAGCGATCCAGCGCTGGGTACCGAGAGCTTCTGATCCGTTTGCAATCTTGCGCTCGGTCCACATGTCGGCGCGCGGGCTGCATGTTTCGATCGAGGCGAAAGATGGTGGAAGCATCGCTAGAGCGCTGACCGGTGATGAAACAATCGCGGATCACACCGCTGATTACACCACCGTGCTATTGCCGGTCGCATTGCCAATGCGCGGCGGCAAGAGGCTTGTCGTGCCATCAGTCCAGCGCCGCACTCAGCCCGATCCGATCCTTGTAGCAGCGCTCCGCAAAGCTCACGCGATGCTGGACACCGAACGCGGTATGCCGATGATCAGTACAGTGCCAACCTCGCCCTATGATCGCAACATCCTGCGGCTCGCATTCCTGGCGCCGGACATTCAACGCGCGCTGCTCGAAGGACGCCAGCCGTATCATCTCAACCTCGAGACAATGAAGAAAATCGACTTCCCACTATCATGGTCCCGGCAGCGCAAAGTGCTGGGATTTAGCGAAACCGAAAATCCCTGTTCTGCCGATTAATACCCCTGCTATGGTCCATATAGGCCCCTGTTGCGACGATCAAACTCCCTGTTTCGTCGAATAACAGGGAAAACCCTCTTTTTGCCTGTATAACCTACTGAAATATGGTCGTTTCTCGATAGCAAGATCCCTCGAAATCGGTCAAATCCACCTGCTATTTGCCTCAAATGAGCATTTTACCCTGTTATTCCCTGTTAAGCAGGGAAACCCAACCGATTGTCATCCCGACAGAGACGGGCCCGCCAAACGCGGCCTGTTCGCGCAGAAGAGACCGCCGAAATGATGTGCTCGTTACGGAATGGCCTCTGCAAACCCTCCTGTTCCGCGGGCTTCAGCGCATAGCGCGCAATCAGAGACTAGTGCTGGGGGTAGGTGGCGGAGACGGAGGGATTCGAACCCTCGATAGGATTACTCCTATGGTTCCTTAGCAGGGAACTGGTTTCAGCCACTCACCCACGTCTCCGCATCACGGTGCCCCTTTTTCAAGCGCCGTCATCGCAGCCCGGTGGCAGGGTGCGATTGGCGGCGGGCTATAGCTATGCTGCGGCAGGGCGGCAAGTGACTTAAGCGGCGCATGGGAAGTCTTGCCATCCTAGCTGCCGCTTAACGCGCGGGCAGACTCGGTTCGCCGCAAAACCGATTCGGTTGGCCGCCGGTTCATGGACGCGACAGGCGCAAAGGATTCTGGTGGCATGTCACGTTTGCGCGCCGAGCGTGCGGGGATTACCGGACATTCGCCCAAACCTTGGAGGGATCATGCGCCACACCTGGAAAACCATCTGCCGCTCTGCCGCCGCAATTCTCGGCCCGGCGGCGCTGCTGGCATCTCCGCCGGCGGTTCAGTCGGCGGTTGCGCAACCGGTCGAGACGACCGATCCCGACCAGTGGATCGACGCCGATCTTGCGGAAAATCCCGGTAACGGATCGCCCTATGGCGACGACACGCCGTCGGTACCGCCGCCTCCGCCCCCCGCTCCCCCCGAAAGTACCACCGTGCCTGCCGCGCAGCCGGAAGTCGGCGATTGGGATGCAGATGGTGCGGCGATGGCTGGGCAAGCTGCAGGGCAGAACGGTGTTCGCGTAGCGCCGGAATGGTCGGACCCCGTGCCGACGGATGCTTCCGAAGCAGCCACCGTAGCGGCTCGAGACCCGTCGGCTATACCGGGCGATACCTACAAGGAAGACGATCTGATCGGCGCGGCGGAAGGCGTGTTCGGCAAGGGCGCGGAAGGCGTCGCGCGGATGATCCAGAAATTGCTGGCTGATCAAGGCGAACCTAATGGCTATATCGTCGGCCGCGAGGCGGGCGGGGCGTTTTTCGTAGGCGCACGCTATGGCTCGGGCACGCTGTTCCACAAGGTGGAAGGGCAGATGCCCGTCTACTGGACCGGACCGTCCATCGGGTTCGACGTGGGCGCGAATGCGGCCAACACCTTCGTGCTCGTCTACAATTTGTACGACACCGACGAGCTGTACGAACGCTTTCCTGCGGGCGAGGGGCAGGCCTATGCAATCGGCGGGCTGAACGCGAGTTACCTGCGTAAGGGCGATGTGGTGATGATCCCGATCCGCGTGGGCGCCGGGCTGCGGCTTGGGGTGAATGCGGGTTACATGAAGTTTTCGCGCAAGCAACGCTGGCTGCCGTTCTGACGGAAATACGAATGCGCGCGAAACCGGCGTGAGTGTAATTGGTTGAGTAAGGCTTTCGCGGCCGGTTTTTCCGGTTGCGGGCCTGCGGCTGTGCGCGCATGAGGCGGCCATGCTCGAACAACTCAGCCCCCAATCGCCCGATGCGCTGCTGGCGCTTATCAAACTCTACGCCGACGACGATCGCAGCGATAAGATCGACCTTGGCGTCGGCGTGTACCGTACCGATGATGGCGATACGCCGGTCTTTGCTGCCATCAAGAACGCCGAGCGGCGGCTGGTGGAGGAGCAGGACAGCAAATCCTATCTCGGCCCTGAAGGGGACATGGGGTTCGTCAATTCGTTGATGCCGATCATCTTTGGCCGCGATCCGGCGGTTGGTGGACGCATCGAGGGGATGCAGACCCCCGGCGGCACCGGCGCGGTTCGACTGGCTGCGGCGCTCGCGCAGAAAGCCGGCGCGACGCGCATCCATATGGGCGTGCCGAGCTGGCCCAACCATGCGCAGATCTTCGCCGATCTGGGGATGGAAGTGGCCAGCTTCAG
Source organism: Alteripontixanthobacter maritimus (assembly GCF_003340475.1). NCBI lineage: Bacteria > Pseudomonadati > Pseudomonadota > Alphaproteobacteria > Sphingomonadales > Erythrobacteraceae > Alteripontixanthobacter > Alteripontixanthobacter maritimus. Next base: position 230,008 of record NZ_QBKA01000002.1, read on the forward strand.
CCATGCTGCCGACGACGGAACGGCGGATCTGGACGCCGTGCTCTCTGCCATCAAGGGAGCGACCGCGCTGGATGCGGTGCTGCTGCATGGCTGCTGCCACAACCCGACCGGGATCGATTACACGCTCGAGCAGTGGGATGCGATTGCGGCTGCGTTGGCTGAAAGCGGCGCGCTGCCGATCATCGATACGGCTTACCAGGGGCTGGGGCAGGGGCTGGAAGAAGACGTGGAGGGTATGCGCCGGGTGCTGGCCGCCGTGCCGCAGGCACTGATCGCCTATAGCTGCGATAAGAATTTCGGGATGTACCGCGACCGGGTGGGCGCGCTGTACGCGATGATGCGGACCCCGGACCGCATGGCCCCGGTGATGTCGAACCTGGCGGCGCTGGCGCGGGCAAGCTGGTCCATGCCGCCCGATCATGGCGCAGCGGCAGTCCGCATCATCCTGCGCGACGAGGTGTTGACACGCGAATGGCGCGCCGAACTCGATTCCATGCGGGAGCGGCTGCGGCAGGTGCGCCGGGCGCTCGACAAGGCGGGTAAAGCCGGTTCGGTCGATCTGAAGCCGGTGGGGCGCGGTCATGGGATGTTCGCCATGCTGCCGGTGTCGAAGGAGCAGGTGCAGGCGCTGCGCGAAAAACACGGCGTGTACATGGCCGGATCGGGCCGCATCAACGTGGCCGGGCTGACGATGAGCAATGTCGGCAAATTCGTGGGCGCGCTGGCGGACGTGACTGGCTGAGGTGCTTCGCCGTGTGTTGGGTTTCACGACCGTTCGCGTAGGTACTGAACTAGCTAAACCCTCCCGATGCCACGCCCCACGCATGGCAGAAACTCGCGGACCCTTCGCACCGGCGCAACCGGTAGGCCGTCTCCCGCATCATCCCGACTTTTCGCGCGGCCATGGCGATCGAGCCGGTTTGCCCCAGCCAGCCAATGAACTCCGCCTGTTTCAGCGGCGTCCAGCCATCTTTGCCTACGCGGGTGGGGACCGCTGGGAAGTGCAGGATGCTGGCGCCGATTGGGTGAAGCAGATTTGGTGGCTGTAGGAATATGTCGGCTATTGGTCGGCTTGTGGACGTTATCTATCAAGCTTAAGGGCTGACGTGTCGCCGTCCCAAAACCGATAGAGTTTATCCCACCAGCGCCTCGTTTCCAACCCGAAATACGGCGTGAAATCCAATCCTGCTTTACCTTTCGAGGCTTTCTTCGAGATTAGAATATTCTGGATACTTTCCAGTAGACCGATTGTGGCTGCTTCGCTGACGTAGGCATCCCCCTCGACGTGCCAACGTTCTACAACATCAAACACCTTTGGAAGGTTTGAGATGCTTCCTGCTTGTTGCGTCTCGACAAGGTGATGAGCCAATTCGTCGAGAGCGAGATACAAAGGCAAGTCATCAGATTCATCTGACCACTCTGTAAGAAACTCCCGCCACTTTGGCAAAAAGGTTGGATCAGCCTCCAACAGCGGCGGGAACATGTTCTCACGAACGAGCATCCAGCGGGATTAGCTCCCCCAGCAGATGTCCGCAATGGGGTTGCAAACGGACACTACCCGCGCAGCGCTTGCATCCGTTTCAGGTACCGCGCCAGTACGTCGATTTCCAGGTTCACGCTGGCGCCTTCTGTCAGCTTGCCCAACGTCGTGACTTCGCCGGTGTGAGGGATGATGTTGAGGGCGAAGCGGACCTGGCCGTCGTCCTCGTCATGCACTTCGTTCACGGTCAGCGAGGCACCGTCGACCGTGATCGAGCCTTTTTCGGCCACGAATGGCGCGATGTCCTGCGGGGCGCGGATTTCCAGGCGGGTTGAGCCGCCTTCGTTGCGGGCGATCGCCACCCGGCCCACCGCATCGACATGGCCGGTGACCATGTGACCGCCGAGTTCGTCACCCAGCTTGAGTGCCTGCTCCAGGTTCAGTGCGCGTCCTTGCGTCCATTGGTCCTTCGCCGTGCGCGCGACCGTTTCGCCGGATACATCCACTGCGAACCATGCGTCGCCTGCCTCGCCGCCACGATCGACTACCGTCAGGCAGACGCCGGAACAGGCGATGGATGCGCCGATGGCCATACCGGCAGGGTCGAACGGACAGCGGATCGTGCAGCGCATATCGCCGCGCTGCTCGACTTTCGAAATGGTGCCGATGGCGGTGATGATGCCGGTGAACATGGGGCGGGTCCTGTCAGGTGTTGCGGGCGCGCGACGGCAGGGCAGGTGCGCGGGTGCGGTCATAGGCTTCGTAGCTGTCGGTGCCAAGTTGACGGCGCTCGGTCAGTAGCCATCGATCATGCGCATCCGCCAGCTGCGCCAGTCCGATATCGCCTACACCCATGCGCCCTTCGCCAATGACGATTGGCGCGCGGTATAGCTCGATACGGTCGACCAGATCGGCCTGCAGGAACGCCGCGGCCGTTTGCGCGCCGCCTTCGATATAAAGATACTGCACGTCTGCAAGGTTCCGGATCCCGTCCGGAGCAGCGATAGCAGTCACTCCCTCGGGCGCTGCGCCGCGCGTCAGTACGAGCCTTTGCGGGCTGCGATCTTCCAGCCCCGGCAGTCGCACGTCGAGCGAAGGGCGATCGGTGCGCCAGGTTTCGCCGCCGACCAGGATCGCATCGGCCATGGCGCGGCGCGAATGGACGTGGGCGCGGGAAGATTGGCCGGTGATCCATTGGCTTTCACCCGACGCCATGGCGATACACCCGTCGAGCGACATGGCCAGTTTCAGCGTGACGTGTGGTCGGCCTTGCTGCCGCTGGGTCAGGTAGCCTGCGAGGCTGGCGGAACAGGTGGAATTTCCGATATGCTCTGCCACGATGCCGGCTGCGGAGATGGCGGCGAGGCCCTGGCCTGCGGTACGCGGGTCCGGGTCGACGACGCCGGCAACCACGCGCGCAAGCCGGGAGCTTGCGATGAGAGACGTGCATGACGGACCGCGCGAAGAGGTATGGGCGCATGGTTCCAAGGTCGCGTAAAGCGTGGCACCATCCGACCGGTCGCCCGCCGCATCCAGCGCCATCGCTTCTGCATGGGGGCGCCCGCCAGCCTGAGTCCAGCCGCGCGCAATGACGCGGCCATCGCGCACGATCAGCGCGCCGACTGCCGGGTTCGGGTGGCTCAAGGGTCGGGCACGCATCGCCAGACGCGCGGCGGTTGCCAGCCATTCCGCATCCCCGGGACCCGCGTTACTCAGGGGATGCGTCCGCCCCGGAAGGACGGTTCGCCGCGGCGGCGGCTTGCCCGGAAGCCCGCTCGCCCTCTTTTAATTCAGCGTCGAGTGCGCGGGCAGCGGCGGCCTCTTCCTCGGCCAGTTCGCGTTCGATCCGGTCGACATCCATCCCGCTCGCCCGGCCAAGGGCGCGGTAGAGATCCTTGCGGCGTTCGAGGCGGCGCTCCAGTTCCTGCGCCACCTTATCCTTGCGTAGCTGGTTGAGGCGGTTCGATTCGATGATTTCCGCATCGGTCCGGTCGGGGGCGAAGCTGGTGATATAGGTCACGTCGGGCCGTACCGGCGGTCCTTTGACGCTTTCCGCAGCGACCAGCGCGACGATCCCGCATGTTACCGCGATGGACGCCAGCAGGATCGGAATGCGATATGGCTGGGGCTGACGGAACACGTCCCAGAAATCGCGCAGGCCGGTTACCGGATTGAGGCGGCTGATCAGTCCCATCGACAGCCAAGATAGGGCGCGGCGCGGTCCGGCGCCAGAGGGATTATCGCGTGGCCGGTATCGCGCCGGGTCAGCCAGCAGTCTGTCAGTTGTAATCGACCGTAATCGGAACGCGTCCGCGCAACGTGCCGCCACCGGCGATCGCATCGGCGGTAAACAGCGTGCCGGTGAACTTGAACTCAAGCCTTCCATCGGCGTCCAGCAGCGGCAACGGGCCGAGACTGGTGGTGAAGTCGCGCAATTGGGCGGAGCCGCCGGCCGGATCGTTCATCGTCACGATTGTAGGAAAACCGACGCGAACAACGCTGCGAGGCTTGCCGGTAATTACGGCGCGCCCAGCAACGGCCATGCCGCCCAGATCGTCGAGATCGCCGAACACCATTTTCTCGCCGCTATCGAGATCGAACAGCACTCGTCCCTGACCGGTACCGATCATAACCAGCCGCCCGAAATCCAGTTCGCTTTCGATAGTCAGAAGCACCGGATCGCAGTTCTGTTGCTTCTTCAGGTGGCCATTTTTCTTGCCGTTCCCGTTTTCCGCGCCGGGGTTTGCCTCACAGCTTTTACCGTTGCCGTTGCCGTTGCCGTTGCCGTTGGCTCCGCCGCGATCGCCCGGATCGAGTTCGCAGAAGCTGCATTTGCCCTGAGCTGCCAGTTCGGCGGCGGGCAACGCGAGGCACAAGCCGGCCGCGGAAAGGCCGGTAATCAGGCGAGGAAAGCGCGACATCATGACTTGATTATCGCGGAATATAATTAATATTCCCTAAGGCCTATTACATAGTCGGGTGGGTGGGTCCGCCGTCAGCCGAAGCTGGAATACAGGCTGCGTCCGTGCCGTGACAACCAGCTATCCGCCGCCGCCAGATCGCCTTCGAACAATGTCCCGAGCAGCGCGTGGAATTGCGGCGAGTGATCGAAATGCACGAGATGCGCCACTTCATGCGCGACGACCGACCGGCGCACATGGTCGGCAGCCTGTATAAGCCGCCAGTTGATGCGGACCATGCCCTTGGCCGAACAGCTGCCCCACCGCCGCTGTGCGCGGCTCAACCTGATTTCGGGGCAGGCAAGCCCCGCGCGGCCACAATAAAAGGCCAGATCGCCGCGCATCAGTTCGAGCGCCTGGCACTCCATCCAGCGCTGGGCGCGGGCGGCGATGTTCTCACGCGGTCCGCCAACCAGCAATTCGCCATCATCGACCACCGGACTGCGCGGCGCGTCTTGCTGCCAGGTCAGGATCAGCGGATCGCCACGAAACGACAATACGCTGCCATCATCTGCGCGCGCGGCTTGAGGAATCCTGGCAAGTTGACCGGCGATCCATTGGGAGCGGGAGGCGGCAAAATCGACAGCATCCCCGGTGCGGCCCCAGCGCGGCATGGTAATTCGCGCTTCGCTGCCATCGGGCGCGAGGCGCAAAGTCATCCGCTTGGCCGTGGGGTGGCGTTTGATAGCCAGCGGCACGGTTCGCCCGGCAATATCGAGCGAGGGTTCGGGATTGCCGCGCAGCCAGTCGATCACGGCGCATCATCGCTTTCTTCCGTTGGCGCGCCGTCGTCATAGCGCCAGTCGACCACATGATGTTCGAGCGGTCCGGCATCTACTTCGCTGACCACCCGCCCGGCGACGGACACGCCCGCCAGACGTACCCCTTCGAAATCGCCGCTGATCAAATGATGCCAGTCATATAGCGGTTTGCCATCGGCGCGCAGGCGATAGGCGCACGTGGCGGGAAGCCATGTCGCCCGCTCCAGCGTGCGCGGGGTCAGGCGCAGGCAATCGGGCACGAAAGCCTTGCGGTGGCGATAATCGCTACACCGCGCGGTGCCGGTGTCGAGCAGCTTGCATGCCACATTCGTATGCTCGATCTCTCCAGTATCGGCATCTTCCATCTTGTGCAGGCAGCATTGGCCGCAACCGTCGCACAGCGCTTCCCATTCGGCCCGGCCAAGCTGATTGAGCGGCAATTCCCAGAAACGGTCTCTCACCTCACGCCCTCATTCCACCCAGCGAAGCAGATCGCGAGTGATCGCTTCATGCGTCATGTCGCCCGAAAACGCGACAAGCGGCGCGCCGTCCGGCCCCATCAGATAGGCGAGGTTGGTATGGTTCATCAGATACTGCCCTCCATCCAGTTCCTCGCCGCGAGCGTAGCTGGCAGCATAGGATTTGGTGACGGCGGTAATCTGATCTTCGGTACCTGTCAGTCCGATCATGTCGGGGGAGAAGGCGTCGGTGAATTCGGTCAGCACTGCGGGGGTGTCGCGCGCGGGATCGATGGTGATGAACAGCGGCACGATTTTTGCCGCCAGGTCAGGCTGTTCGGCTTTGAGCGCGGCCAGCGCGCGGGCAATCTTCTGCGTGTCCACCGGGCAGACATCGGGGCAGTAGGTATAACCGAAATAGACGATCCGGTATTTGCCATCCCAATCGCTCCAGCGCACCGTCTCGCCGGTTTCGCTGGTCAGTTCGAACGGTCCGCCCACGGCTGCGCCTTCCAGCCGGACGCCTTCTGTTTCCGCGCGGTCGGGCGTGGGACCGCAGGCGGCCAGCGCGAGCGCGGCAAGCGATACCAGCATGGCGTTGAATGCGGCGGTGGTCTGGTTAAATATGCTACCCATGGCGCAGAGGTTCATGCTCTGCTAACTGCGTTGGAACAAGGGTCTTCGTCAGCCCCTCGACAATTTTTAGCCGGAGAATTCCAGTATGACGCCGCCGGTCATCCGTTCCAATATACTCAGCCGAGCACTTCAGGCCGTGCTTGCCGCATTGTTGGCGGTAACGCTCGCCGTGCCTGCCAGCGCGCAGAATTTTTCGGAAGGCTATCAGTTTCTGGAAGCGGTGAAGAAGCTGGAAGGCGACAAGGTCATGGACCAGCTTAACGCGCCGGGCAGCGTGGTCGTCAACACGCGGGATCGCAGCAGCGGTGAAACCGCCTTGCATATTGTGGCCCGGCAACGGGAGAATGCCTGGCTCAGCTATTTGCTCGGGCGCGGGGCCAATCCCAATATCGCCGATTACAAAGGTATCACGCCGCTGATGGTCGTGTCCGGCGCGGGCAATGTCGAAGGCGCGGCGGTTCTGTTGAAAGCGGGCGCCCTGGCCGACGTGGCCAATAGCGCGGGCGAAACGCCCCTAATCTCCGCCGTCCACCGGCGCGACCTTGCGATGGTGAAGCTGCTGCTGGACAGCGGCGCGAATGCCGACCGGAACGACAATTCGGGCCGCTCGGCCCGCGATTACGCTGCATTGCTGACCGGCGGGGAACGTCTGGTCGCAGCCTTTGCCGATGCCGACGAGGCCAGCAAAGAAACAAAGCCGGCGCAGATTTACGGACCCAGCCTCTGATGGTGCAGGCTGCTGCTATATCTGGCGACGACCTGACTCTGGAGGAGCTGCGCCTTGCACTGGCCCCCACGATTGCGAACGAGGCGGTGTTCGATGGCTGGACGGACGAGGCCTTGGTGATGGCGGCAGAGGCAGAGGACGTCGATGTGGATGTGGCGCGTCTGGCCTTTCCGGGCGGCGCGATGCAGATGATCGGGGCCTGGATCGATCAGGTGGACAGCGCGATGGCGGCCGCCTTGCCGCCCAAGGTGCTGGACAAAATGCCGGTACGCGAACGTATCCGCCAGCTTGTCCAGTTCCGGCTGGATGCGGTCGAGGGGCAGGAAGAAGCCGTGCGCCGCGCAACCGCTGTCATGGCGATGCCGCAGAATGCCGCAGAAGCGGCGCGCCGCGCATGGAAAAGCGCCGATATCATGTGGCGGCTGGCTGGCGATACAGCGACCGATTACAATCACTATACCAAGCGTGCGATCCTGTCGGCGCTGTATGCTTCGACGTTGGCGATCTTCGTCGGTGACGATACGCCGGACAAGGCCGAAACCCGCGCCTTTCTGGATCGCCGTATCGAAGGTGTGATGTCATTCGAAAAAGCCAAGGCCAGACTGCTTGGCAGCAGCGACCGGGAACGGTTCAGCATCACGCGGTTTCTGGGTCGGTTACGATATCCGGCGCGCTGACGGGCAAGAAATTCGACCCTTCCCACTATTGATAATCAGTTGCAAATAGCGTTCCGCTCTGGCAGCGGCGGCATATGACGCTGGACCAACTTCCCGCAGGGCAGGCCGCCCGTATCATTGCCGTCGACTGGAGCGCGCTTGCCGAGGGCGAGGGCAAGCGGCTGCGCGCGCTGGGTGTCGACGAAGGCGCGGAAATTTCCGTCGCCCATCGCGGTGTTTTCGGCGGATCCGATCCCATCGCCATCAATATCGGCCGTATGACTATCGCCCTGCGCCGCGTCCATGCCACCGCCATGCGGTTGGCGCCGCTGGAACCTGCGGCATGAGCAAGCTGCGCACTATCGCGCTGGTCGGCAATCCCAATGCCGGGAAAAGCGCGCTGTTCAATGCGCTGACCGGGGCGCGGCAGAAGATTGCCAATTATCCAGGCGTGACGGTGGAGCGGAAGGCGGGGCGTATTACGCTCCCATCGGGCCAGCCTGCCGAACTGATCGACTTGCCCGGCAGCTATGGCTTCGACGCCACCAGCCCGGATGAGGAAGTTACCCGCAAGGTTGTGCACGGCGAATTAGAGGGCGAGGCGGTGCCGGATGCGCTGGTGCTGGTGTTGGACGCCGCCAATCTCGAACAGCATCTGGTGTTCGCGCAGGAAGTGATTGCGCTCGGCCGGCCCGTGGTGGTCGCGCTCAACATGGTCGACCTGGCGGAGCGTGACGGTCTGATACTGGACCCCGCCGCGCTCGAAGCGGCGCTGGGTGTGCCGGTTGTGCCAACGGTGGCAGTCCGGCGGCGCGGGCTGGACGCTCTGCTGGAGCGGCTGGGCGATACGGCTGCCCATCAGTCCGGCGATCCGCAGCCGCATATCACTTTGCCCGAACGGCGGCTGGCAGCGCGCAACATCGCCAAGGCCGCGATCCTGTCCGAAACTTCCACGCGTCGGCTGCACACGGGGCTCGACCGAGTGCTGCTGAACCCGTGGGTCGGCCCGGTTATCCTGTTCGGCTTGCTGTTCGTGATGTTCCAGGCGGTGTTCGCTTGGGCCACGCCGTTCGCCGATGCGCTGGATGGCGCGATCGGGGCGATCTCCGGCTGGGTCACTGCGACGATGCCTGAAAGCCTGCTGCGCGATTTTATCACTGAAGGCGCGCTGGCAGGGGTCGGCTCGGTCATCGTGTTCCTGCCTCAGATCGTCATCCTGTTCGCATTTATCCTGGTGATGGAATCGACCGGCTACATGGCCCGCGCCGCGTTCCTGATGGACCGGTTGATGTCGGGGGTCGGGCTGTCGGGGCGCAGCTTCATCCCGCTATTGTCGAGCTTCGCCTGCGCCATTCCGGGCATCATGGCGACGCGGTCCATCGCCGACCCCAAGGACCGGCTTACCACCATCCTGATCGCCCCCCTGATGACCTGCTCGGCGCGCCTGCCGGTTTACACCATCATCATCGCAGCCTTTATTCCCAATGACAGCATCGTAACCGGAGTGGGGCTTCAGGGCCTTGTGCTGTTCGCGCTGTATGTGGCAGGCATCGTCGGGGCGATGGCGGTGGCGCTGATCCTGCGGCGCACGATTACAGCCGGTGCGGCAAGCGGTTTCATCATGGAACTGCCACGTTATCAGCTGCCGCGCCTGACCGATTTGCTGATGGGCCTGTGGCAGCGGGCATGGGTGTTCCTGCGCCGCGCGGGCACGATCATTTTTGCCGCGACGGTCATACTATGGCTGCTGTTGAGTTTCCCCAAGGCGGAACCGGGCGAAAGTCAGGTGGATGCTAGTGTTGCGGGCACTGTGGCGGACGGGCTGCATGTCGTGCTTGCCCCGATCGGCTTCAACCGGGAGATCTCGCTCGCCTTGATCCCCGCCATGGCAGCGCGCGAAGTCGCCGTGGCCTCGCTCGCTACTACCTATGCCGTCGACGCCGATGACGAGGAAGCCGAGGCCGAAGGGCTGGCGACAACGCTGAAAACCCGCTGGAGCCTGCCAACCGCATTGGCCTTCCTCGCCTGGTTTGTATTCGCCCCGCAATGCCTCTCCACCATCGCGGTGACGCGGCGCGAAACAAACGGGTGGAAATGGCCGATAGTGATGCTGGTTTACCTGTTCGCTTTGGCCTACGTCTTCGCGGGAATCACATATTGGAGCGCGGTGGCCCTGGGGCTTTAGCCGCGCGCAGGCTTTGCACGAGAGGAATTCACATCATGGCAGGCAGCCTCAACAAGGTCATGCTGATCGGTAATCTGGGCGCAGACCCGGAAGTGCGGTCTTTCCAGAACGGCGGCAAGGTTTGCAATCTGCGGATCGCCACGTCGGAACGGTGGAAGGACAAGGAGGGCCAGCAGCAGGAAAAGACCGAATGGCACACCGTGGCCATTTTCTCCGAAGGCTTGGTCCGCGTTTGCGAAAACTACCTGCGCAAGGGTAGCAAGGTGTTCATCGAAGGGCAGCTGCAGACCCGCAAATGGCAGGACCAGCAAGGTCAGGATAAATACTCGACCGAAGTCGTATTGCGCGGTTTCAACGGCACGCTGACTATGCTCGACGGGCGCAGTGAAGGCGGTGGCGGCGGCGGCGGATATGGCGGCGGCCAGCGGTCCGGCGGCGCGCCTGCCGATAGCGGCGGCGGCTTCAACCAGGGCGGCGGCGGTCAGGGTGGCGGCAGCGGCGGCGGTTCAGGTGGTGGCGGCGACTATGACGACCTGAACGACGACATTCCGTTCTGAGCCGGTTGCAGCACAGTCCTTATTTAGAAGCCGGACCGGCGGGCGAGCGTTACACCGCTCCGCAGTCCGGCCGGTTACCTCGCATCAAGTCTTGCCCGACAGTGCGGCCAGTGCGTCGGCGAGCTGGCCACCCGGCGCGCTTTCGTCCTTAATGCCCTTTTCCCGGCGAATTCGGTCGGCATCTGGCCCGGTGGCATAGGGATCTATGGCGAGACCGAGCGTCTGCGCGATGCCTTCACCCAAGTCGAAACTGTCGCCTGAATATTCGATCTCGTCCCATTCGCCCGGTCCCAGATCGACCTCGATCTCTGCGTCCGGATTTTCCGTTACAGGCCGGGCTGGCACGAACAACAGCGCGATATTGTCCGCAATTGCGGTGGTGAAGCTGTCGCTGGCCACCGCGCAGTCTTGCAAGATTTCGGCTTCAAGGGTTCCGCGCACTTCGACGCCTTCATCGCCACTCGCGCATTCCGCCCGCGCCCGGAGCGAAGATATGGCAACCACGCCGAAGCGTTTGGCAAGCGCGGCCCGCTCCGCTTCCGTTGCGGCCAGTTCGACCGGCTCGGACGGCAGGAAACGAGCGCGGATCGGTCGGCTGAATTCAGGTGTATTGTGTTCTGGCGCGCTCATTCGGCCAGCCGTCCGGGCGAAAGGTCGGCATCGGGAGTGCGGTCGAGCCGCGCCTTCAGTTCCATCAGACCATTTGCCACGCAGGCCGCGCCGGTTCCGGCATCACCCTGTTCCTGCGTCGCCATGCTGACATTGCGTCCGACGGCGGCAGTCATCGCATCCGGGCCGCCCGTCAGCCCCTTGCGATAGGCACCGATGCGGCCCCCAAGTGTGGACATCAATTTGCCCATCCTTTTGCCCACCACAACGTCGTTGGTGCCGAATTCTCGTAATTGCCCATCCATGTCCTCGACGAACAATTCAGTCAGCCGCGCGGTTTGTGGATGCATTCCGTCCGCCTCCTCCAACCGCACCAGCGCGACGCAGAGAACTGCCGTGACCATGTCGAATCGGCCCTCCACCGTGTCTTCCACACCGCATTCGGCGTACCAGTACGGCGCCCGGGCAAGCTCCACCACGCGGTGCCACAGCGGACGCACGGCCTCGCGCGGGTCGGGCTCGGTTCCGAAAAGGCGGGAAAGGAAGGACATCGGACAGTTCTTTCGTAACGAAGTTCGCAATCGGGGTATTCGATCGTGCGCCTGCGTTCAGCGGCAATTCAAGCCGCCGGGATCATTCGCGCGTTTGCAAGGCGGCCAAGCACCCCCTAAAGGCTGCCATATTGAATTCGTGTCCATATATAGGACCACCGGGCGCGCCATGATAGATGGTCCGCCCAGCAGGAGTGAAGTTGCCCATGTATGGTGTGAATGCTGCGTATGCCGCGAGTCGCAAACTTTCGCCGGCGATCGTCCGGGCGGCAACTGTGGCGCTGGTCGCGATCGGCCTTTCGGGCTGCTCCTCGATTCGCGAAAATCGCGGCTATGTTGCGGATCAGGTCCTTACCAGCGCAATCCAGCCGGGTGTCGACAACCGCCAGTCGGTTACCGCAACGCTGGGCCGCCCCAGCTTCACCAGCCAGTATGGCGACAAGACCTGGTATTATGTTTCCAGCACCACCGGCCGCAAGCCCTTCGTGCGCCCGCGGATCGATACCCATTCGGTGCTGGCCGTGGAATTCGACGCGGCTGGCAACGTCGTGGCCGCAAACCGCAGCGGGATGGAAAAGGTCGTGTTCCTTTCGCCCGACGGTGATGTCACGCCCACGCTTGGCCGCGAACGCAGCTTTCTGGAAGACCTGTTCGGCAATATCGGCACGGTCGGATCGGGGCAGGGTCCAGGTGCCGGTCCCGGGGGCCGATAGCGTTCGCTTGATAAGACTGGCGCGCCTCCCATATCCAGCGGCATGAACGATACGAACAGCGCGCACGGCCTGACCCCGTGGCACGGCACCACCATCATCGGTGTGAAACGCGGCGGCAAGATCGTCGTCGCAGGCGACGGGCAGGTTTCCATGGGCAACACCGTGATGAAGCCCAACGCCCGCAAGGTGCGCCGCATCGGGGACAAGGGCAGGGTCGTCGCCGGTTTCGCAGGTGCCACGGCGGACGCCTTCACCCTGTTCGAACGGCTGGAACGCAAGCTGGAGCAGCATAGCGGCCAATTGATGCGTGCCGCCGTGGAACTCGCCAAGGATTGGCGGACGGACAAATACTTGCGCAATCTGGAAGCGCTAATGATCGTCGCCGATGCCGACACCTTACTGGTGCTGACCGGCAATGGCGACGTGCTGGAACCGGGCGAACAGAACGACACCACCATTGCCGCAATCGGTTCGGGCGGGAACTACGCGCTCGCCGCTGCCCGCGCGCTGGCAGATTACGAAGACGATGCGGAAAAAATTGCGCGCCGCGCCATGCAGGTTGCCGCCGATGTGTGCGTCTTCACCAATGAACAGGTCACGCTGGAAACGGTGTGAGCCACTTTCTTTCCGACCGACACGAACGGAAAATTCTCTAATGATCGACGCCCTCACTCCCAAGGCTATCGTGGCCGCGCTCGATGAACATATCATCGGTCAGAAAGACGCCAAGCGCGCTGTGGCCGTGGCGCTGCGCAACCGTTGGCGCCGCCGCCAGCTCGGCCCCGAACTGCGGGACGAGGTTACGCCAAAGAATATCCTGATGATTGGCCCCACCGGTTGCGGCAAGACCGAAATCAGCCGCCGCCTGGCGAAGCTGGCCGAAGCGCCCTTCATCAAGATCGAAGCGACCAAGTTTACAGAAGTAGGCTATGTCGGGCGCGACGTCGAACAGATCGCCCGCGATCTGGCCGAAGAGGCTATCCGGCTGGAGAAAGACCGCCGCCGCGATGCCGTGCGCGAGGCTGCGAGCGAAGCGGCGATGGATCGGCTGCTTAACGCTCTGGTTGGCGAAAGTGCATCGGAAGCCACGCGGATGTCGTTCCGCCAGCGCATAACCGAAAACGCGATGAACGACACCGAAGTCGAGATCGAGTTGGAGGACACGCCCACAGGCGGCATGGATATCCCCGGAATGCCCGGCGGGGTCGGCATGATCGACCTGTCGGACATGATGGGCAAGGCGTTCGGCAAGCAGAAAACCTCGCGCCGCAAATTGAAGGTCCCCGATGCGTGGGACCGGCTGGTGGACGAGGAAGCCGACAAGCGGATGGACCAGGACGACGTGAACCGCGTCGCGCTGGAAAACGCGGAAACCAACGGCATCGTGTTCCTCGACGAGATCGACAAAATCGCCGTCAGTGATGTGCGCGGCGGCAGCGTCAGCCGCGAAGGCGTGCAGCGCGATCTGCTTCCCTTGATCGAGGGCACCACCGTGGCGACAAAATATGGACCGATGAAGACCGACCATGTGCTGTTCATCGCCAGCGGCGCGTTCCATGTAGCGAAACCGTCCGACATGCTGCCTGAATTGCAGGGCCGCCTGCCGATCCGCGTCGAACTGCGCGCGCTGACGGAGGAGGACTTCGTCCGTATCCTGAGCGAGACACGCGCCAATCTGGTGTCGCAGTACAAGGCGTTGCTCGGGACGGAGAAGGTTACGCTCGACATTCGCGATGAAGCCATCGCCGAAGTCGCGCACATTGCTGCGCAAGTGAACGAAAGCGTCGAGAATATCGGTGCGCGGCGCTTGCAGACGGTAATGGAAAAGCTGCTGGAAGAACTGAGCTTCGAGGCGGAAGAGCACGAAGGCGAAACGATCGTGATCGACGCCGATTACGTGAAAAGCCGCCTGACCGATCTGGCGCAGGACACCGACCTCAGCAAATATATCCTTTAGGTCTGGTGGGCGTCCCAGCGAAGGCTGGGACCTGTCACCGGTCAACTGCGCTTACGGATGTGGGGCAAGCCCGATCTCGACGCCGGTCTTGTCGGTCAGGGCGAACTTGTCGACCAGATCGGCGCTTGCGCGGTTGAGGCCGCGTACGCGTACACTACGGCCGTTGCGGCGCATCCGCTCGACCACCTTGTCAAGCGCATCTACCCCGGAAATATCCCAGAAATGCGCCTTGCGCACATCGATCACCACATGGTCCGATGGATCGTCGCGCATGCTTTCGGTGCCCATCTTGTCGAGGAACCGTTCCACGCTGGCGAAGAAGATCTGCCCAGTGATTGTGTAGACCGCGCGGTCTTCCTCGCGCACACGCTCCACTCCGAACATGTTGCGCACCTTGCCGGTGAAGAAGATGCCCGACAGCAGCACGCCGACCAGCACTCCGATGGCGAGGTTGTGCGTTCCCACCACCACGATCACGGTCGCCAGCATCACAATCGAGGAAGTCGCGGGATGGGTGCGAAGGTTGGGAATGGAATTCCAGCTGAACGTCCCGATGCTGACCATGATCATTACCGCCACCAGCGCGGGCATCGGCACCTGGCCGACCCAGTCCCCAATCAGCACCAACATCAGGAGCAGCGAGAAACCCGCCACGAATGTCGATAGCCGGCCGCGACCGCCGCTTGTGACGTTGATGACCGACTGCCCGATCATCGCGCAGCCGCCCATGCCACCGAACAGGGCGGCGACGATGTTGGAGAAGCCTTGCCCTGCGCATTCGCGCTGCTTGTTACTGCCGGTGTGGGTCATGTCGTCCACGATCTGCGCAGTCAGCAGCGATTCCAGCAGGCCGACGGCGGCCATGGTGGCTGAATAGGGCGCGATGATGACCAGCGTTTCCCATGTAAGCGGCACGTCGGGAAGGATGAAGAAGGGCAGGCCGTCAGGCAGTTCGCCCATGTCGCCCACGGTGTTGACGTTCATGCCGAGGCCGATCGACAGCGCGCTCAGCACCAGAATGGCGACCAGCGGGCTGGGCACGGCAGTGGTGAGGCGCGGCAACAGATAGATCATCGCAAGACCGCCCAACACCATGGCGTAGGTTTCCCAGCCGACACCAACCAGCTGCGGAATCTGGGCCATGAAAATGAGGATCGCGAGCGCATTGACGAAGCCGGTGATGACCGACCGGCTCACGAACTGCATCAGCAGGTCGAGCCGCAATGCCGCCGCTACACCCTGGATGATGCCCATCAGAATGGTCGCGGCGAACAGATACTCCACCCCGTAATCGCGGACCAACGGCACCACCACCACCGCCACTGCTGCGGTCGCAGCGGAGATCATGCCGGGACGTCCGCCGGTGAAGGCAATAACCATGGCAATCGCGACCGAGGCGTACAGGCCCACGCGCGGATCGACGCCGGCGATGATGGCGAAACCGATCGCTTCCGGGATCAGCGCCAGCGCCACCACCAGCCCGGCGAGGATTTCGGCTTTGGGGTTGGTGAACCAGTCACGCTTCACACGCGCGCCGAAAGTGTCAGCGGTGTGTGCCGCTGAAGAAGGGGCGGTGGCCATAGAAATCGTCCGATGAAAGAGTGCAGGCGCGCCAATGGCCTATGTTGCAGTGCAGCGCAACCGCACGGGTCTTACGCGACCGCTTCGCTCTCGCTCTGCTGGCGTGACCACATCTCGGCATAAAGCCCGCGTTTCGCCAGCAACGCTGCGTGCGAACCGCGCTCCGCCAGCGCGCCTTCGTCCAGCACGATGATTTCATCGGAATCCGCGATCGTCGACAGCCGATGCGCGATGGAAATCGATGTGCGGTTTTCCGACACGGCGTGGAGCGTAGCCAGAATGTCCTGCTCGGTGCGGGAATCCAGTGCGCTGGTTGCTTCGTCCAGAATGAGGATCGGCGGGTCTTTCACCAATGTTCGGGCAATGGCCACGCGCTGTTTCTCACCGCCCGAAAGCTTCAGACCGCGTTCGCCCACTTCGGTGTCGAACCCGTCGGGGAGTTTTTCGATAAAGGGCATGATGCTGGCCCCGCGCGCTGCGGCCTCCATGGTATGGTGGTCCGCGCCGCCTTTGCCATAGGCGATGTTGTAGCCAATGGTATCGTTGAACAGCACGCTGTCCTGCGGCACGATGCCGATCTGGGCACGAAGGGAGGCCTGGGTGACCTCGGCAATATCCTGCCCGTCGATCAGAATGCGGCCCAACCACGGATCGTAAAAGCGGAACAGCAGCCGGGCGATAGTGCTTTTGCCAGCGCCCGATGGGCCGACGATCGCGGTGTGACCACCGGCCGGCACTTCAAACGACAGGCCCTTCAAAATCGTCCGGTCCCGTTCGTAACCGAAAGTTACGTCTTCAAATGCAACAATCGGCTGACGCACGACGATGGCGGGTGCGCCGAGACGGTCCTCCACCTCGATATTGGTGTCCATCAGCTTGAACATGGCGGCCATGTCGACCAGCCCCTGCCGGATCGTGCGATAGACCCAGCCGAGCAGGTCGAGCGGGCGGAACAGCTGCATCAGGTAAGTGTTTACCAGCACCAGATCGCCCACAGTCAGCCGGCCCTGGCTCCAGCCCCATACCGTCCAGGCCATCGCACCCGCCATCAGCGCATTTGTGATGAAGGACTGCACCATGTTGAGCATTCCGAGCGAATTCTCGCTCTTGATGGCTGCATTGGCATACGCGTCGGCGCTGCGGGCATAGCGTTCCTGCTCGCGGTCCTCGGCGCTGAAATACTTTACAGTTTCGTAGTTTAGCAGCGAATCCACGGCGCGGGACAGCGCCAGCCCGTCAAGATCGTTCATCTTCACCCGCAACTTTACCCGCCACTCTGTGATCCAGCGGGTGACCGCGATGTAGGCGACCACGGTGACAGCGGTGGCCGCCACCAGTTCCCAGCCAAACAAGGTATAGAACACCACCCCGACGACGATCAGTTCGATGATCGTTGGCGCAATGTTGAACAGCAGGAAATAGAGCATGGAATCGATGCTCTTGGTGCCGCGCTCAATAACCTTGGTCACTTCGCCAGTCCGGCGCGAGAGGTGGAAGCGCAGCGACAATCTGTGCAGCCGGGCAAAGACATCACGCGCCAGTTGCGCGGTGGCTTTCTGACCCACCTTTTCGAACACGATATTGCGGGTCTGGTCGAACAGGACGCCGGCGAACCGGGCTGCAACAAAGGCGGCGACCAGCGCCATCGTTACCGTGACCAGCTCGTTTGCGGGCGTGCTCATCCGGTCGACCGCAGTCTTGTAGGCCAGAGGTGCGGCCAAGGTGACGGCCTTGGCCAGGAGAACGAAGAACATCGCGCCCACGATCCGGCCTTTCAGGCCCGAATCGCCCTTGGGCCAAAGATATGGGAAGAAACGCCGCAGCGTACCCCAGCTATCGTGATCTGCGGGTTTGGTGGTTGGATGATCGGGTGGCATTGCCGACCATGTGGCTATCGCTGACCCACGCGACAATGGGCATGACAATACCAGCCGAGCACATTTCGGGAATCAGGCGCTCCGCCAAAGGCGTCTAGAACCGGCCTGGTATCCTCTGCCGCCAACCAGCACCGCGCGGCACGTCGAACATGATACGGCGTTTGGCAAAATCGATCGCCACCCGGTCGAACATGGCAAGGTGGCTCATCCCGAGCGAGAGCGCCGGCGTGTCTGCCAGACCCAGGCTGGCGAAAGCAGGCGAGTCTGCAAAGGCTATCGCCACGTCGTTCAAGGCCAAATCTTCCAGCACCACCTTGCGCGCGATCCCGATATCCCCTTCGATCAGTACGCCGTTTACATCAATCGCAGTCATTGGCGTTGCCGCACGATTGCGGAGCCGCTTTTGCAGCGCGCGATTGCCGATGCTGCTCTGCGCGCCGGTGTCGATGATCAGCACGGTTTTGACCCCGTCCACCTTCGCATCGGTAATGATAAGCTGGCCCAATTTGCGCCGCGCGCGTACTACGATCTCGTATCCGCCACGCCCGATATTGGCATCCGCATCGACCAGCGTAATGGTCTGCGCCGGAAAATCGATCAGGACGCGCAAGGATTGAAGGGTGTCTAGCCCGATGATGCCATCCCCGCCCATATTGCGCGCCAGCAACACCGGCGCTTCAATCCCGTCGATGATGCGGCTGGCCAGGCCAAGTCCGTCCATGTCCACCATCTCCACCGCCCGGCGGCTGGCCATGGCGACAATCGTGGCTTGCCCTGCGGACGGCAGGTCAAGCTGCTGTGCCACGCGCTGCGATACGGCGGTTGCCTGTGCGCCGGTGTCGACCACGAATTTGAATGGCCCAGCACCCCCGATGGTGACAGGTACGGTCATGCGTTCGTACCGGTCCTCGATAGTCTCGATGATTTCGGCCGCAGGTTCGTCAGCCAGGATTTCCGCCCCCGCATCCGCGGCGACGCCGACCGGTGGTGCGGTTTCCACAGGATCGGTCATCGCAAGCGAGGGGGCTGCCACAACCGCACCGACCGGCAGCATAATGGCAAGAAGGCGGGCGAAGGATTGTAAGGCGCGCAGGGTCATCACTACTGCCTAGCACAAAACGCGCTGAAATGTCAGGCGGCTGGCACATCTGCCGAAGGCTGCGGGCCGGATCGCGGCATTGGGGGGCTTTGGGTCGGCCCTGCCTCGCCATGGCGCAGCATCGCCCATGTCTCGCGCAGGATGTGCGGCCACACAAGCCATAGGACACCGCCATAAACAACCGCGCCGGCGACGACCGCAGACAGAAGCTCCACCACCATACCCATATCGGCAAAGGCCATACGCACCAGATACACCGCCGCCGCCATTGCGCCCGTAGCCAGCATCACAGGCGCGAGTTGAGCCAAAAGATCCGTCATACGCACCTTGATGATGGGCAGGGTGACAGCCAGCGTAATCACCAGCAGCAGCGGTGCAGCTACCCACCACGCATGGACCAGCCCCATCGGGCCGCTGCCTATTCCGATCAGGAAACCTATGGGGAAAATCACCGCGCCCGCGGCGCTTGTCGCAAGATATGCGTGCGGACGGCCCGTGGCATTGGTCGCCGGGCTGCACACGATCTGGACTGCCATCGCCGGCATGGCCAGCGCGAGCCCCGCGATGATCGGCGACATCTCTGCCCATTTCGGCCCGAACAGGATCAGCACCGCAGGCTCCGCCACCAGCGACAGCCCGATATAGGCTGGCGCGCATACTAGCAGCACCGTGCGAACAGTTCGCGTGAAGAAGGGCGCAAGCGCCGTGCCTTGTTTGTGCAATTCCGAATAGGCGGGGAAGGCCACCTCGTTGACCGGCGGCAGGAAGCGGCCAGTCAGTATTAGGGTAAGGAACAGCGCTTCGGAATAGAGGCCCAGTTCGTGCGGCGAAAACGCGCGGCCCGCGATGAAGATGTCGGACTGGCTCTGCAGGATCCAGAAAAGCTGGCAGATCGTCAGCGCTCCGCCAAAGGTGACGATATCGCCCGCCCCGCGAAAGTCGAACACCGGCTTCACCCACAGCCTGGCCGCAATACTCAGCCCGATGCCGCGCGCGGTAAACATCGCGATGGGCGCGTAGACCAGCGCCCATACGCCAAAGCCGAACCAGGCCAGCACCAGCGCAGTTGTCCCGCCGATGACAGCGCAGATCAGGTTGACCAGCCCCTGCCAGCGAAACTCTATTCGGCGGGCAAGCAGGGCAGACGGCATGGCAATGAAAGGGGTGGTGAGGAACAGTACCGCCT